>CAYXLY010000154.1:0-9772 GCA_964466005.1 uncultured Spirochaetaceae bacterium
GGTATCGGTCACGAATCGCGTCGTGCCGAAGGACAGCTCGAAGGAGAGCGCATCGCAGTGGGCGTGGCCGGGCTGATGAGCGGGCGCCGGACCGGCGAGCGACGCGATCAGGGTCGTCCGCCCCTGACGCAGTCGTGCGTAGCCTGTCTCCGGCAACGCACGTGAGCCCGCCGCCCCCGGAGCCCCCGCGCGCCCGATGCCGAGACGCTCGGCATAGCGTGCGAGCGCCGCCGGCTCCGAGGCGACGCCGAGGGCCGAGTCGGCGAACTGAGCCAGACGACCATCCGGATGGGTCCAGACCTCGAGCGCGGACGACATCCTGTCGGCCACCGCCCGCAGCGCCTCGATCAGGCCCTTCGGCGCCCGCGCGGGCGCCGCGCTCGTCCAGTTCGCGAGATCGAGGAGGCTCTCGAGCAGGAGCGCGTGATACATCGGGCTCCGCTCTTCGTGCCCTCCATCGGAGTGGATCTGGGCATGGAGCTCCCGGAGGAGGCCCTCGACGCTCTCGAGCCAGCGTCCCGCCCGGGGATGGTCCAGCAGCAGCCCGGCCGCGACGAGCGCGATCCGGTTGGAGAGCAGGTGGTTCGCCTGCAGCCGCACCTCCAGCCCCTCGCGGAGCGTCTCCGCCTGATCGGCCATCGAGGAAAGGATGCGCTCGAGCTCGCTGGCGTCGAGCTCCAGGGCACCCGAGGTGGTCAGCAGCTTTCCCCAGCAGAGGAGGCGCAACGAGATCGGATGCGGATCCCAGCCGACCCCTTCGCGATGCCGATCGATCCAGTCGAGCATCCACCGGGCTCGCGCGCCGGGCGTGAAGCCGTCCAGCCGGAGGTAGTCGTGCTGATGGAGATGATAGGCGAAGAGCGGCCCGTGCGGGCTCGAGCTCCAGTCCATCCCGCGATCGAGATCGAGGCGGCGGGCCAGCAGCTCGATGCGCGAGCCATCCGGGGAGCGGACGTGGTCCGGCGGCGGAAGGAAGTCGACGGGCACACCGGAGATCGCCAGGGCCGGGGCGGGCTCCGAGAGCCGGACGGGGGCCGGAAGGCCGACCAGGGCATGCCGGACCTGCGCCAACGCCTGGGCAGGCCGCAGGTGCCGCACCGTGCGAGCCACGGTCGGCAGACGTCCGAGGAGACCGGCTCTCGCCCGGACCCGGCTCACCGGGCTCCTCCGGAATCCGACTCGGCCTGCAGCTCGAGCGCCCGGGCGTAGACCTCTCGACGCGGGCGCCCCGAGCGGGCGGCGATCCCGGTCGCGAGATCGCGGATCGAGGCGCCCTCGGCACGCGCCTGCCGGATCGCATGGTCGAGCGCCTCTTCCGACCAGGCGGCGAGCTCCGCCTCCTCTTCCTCGCTCGCTCCCGAGACGACGACCGTGCACTCGCCCCGGGGAGGCCGGGCCTCGCACTGCCCAGCGAGATCCCGGATCCCGCCTCGGAGCACCTCCTCGTGTCGCTTCGTCAGCTCCCGCGCGATGCAGGCCGGCCGATTCCCGAGGATCTCGCCGAGCTCCCGCAGGAGCGGGGCCACACGCCGCGGCGACTCGAAGAGCACGAGCGTCTCCGAGCGTCCCTGCTGACTCTCGAGAATTCGTCGACGGGCCCCCTTCTTGCGCGGCAGGAAGCCGAGGAAGAGCACCCTCTCGGTCGGAAGCCCCGAGACCGTCAGCGCCGCCAGCAGGGCGGAGGGTCCGGGAACCGCCTCGACCCGATGTCCGGCGGCGACCACCGCCGCCACGAGTCGCGCTCCGGGGTCCGAGACCAGCGGGGTGCCCGCGTCGGAGACCAGGGCCACCGAGCGACCCGACTCGAGGGCCTCGAGGACGCGATCGATGCGGCTCGCTTCGTTGTGTGCGTGGAGCGATTCGGGCCTCTGCGAGATCTCGAAGTGATCGAGCAGCACACGGGTCCGCCGCGTGTCCTCCGCGAGCAGCCAGTCCGTCTCTCGAAGAACGCGGAGAGCCCGCAGGGTCACGTCCTCCAGGTGACCGATCGGCGTCGCGACGACGTGGAGCGTGCCCATCTCCTACCCTGGCTCCTACCCGGGTCGCCCCCGCTCATCGCGCGTCGCATCCGAAACGGCCAGTCCCCTGTCCTGCGCCGACTCTCGCTCGTGCGCTCATGCGCTCATGCTCGTGCCCGGGCCCGGGCACGTGGAGATCGTCGCTCGAAGCCGGGGCGCCCCGTCGCACCGTCATGCACCGAACGGACCGCCGGGACTGGATTCGACCCGCCGTCTCACCCGGCAGCCCGCGGAGCCCCGAACGGAAGATGGAAGGAGGTCAACCCGATGAGTCGTCCGCCCCCGCTGCCCCCTGGAGCCCCTCGCTCCTCACTCCGCTCCTCAACTCGCGGCTCAACTCGCTCCTCACCTCGCTCCTCACCTCGCTCGGGTCCGTCCGATCGGGCCGAGCTCGGTCGCCAGGGCGAGGCCGTCGCCGCGGAGTTCCTGGAGGGTCGAGGGTATCGCATCGTCGGCCGGAACGTGCGCGCCGACCGGGTCGAGATCGACCTGATCGCTCGGCGCGGAGTCCTGCTGGTCTTCGTCGAGGTGAAGACCCGGCGCTCGCTCAAGATGGGCAGCCCAGCCGAAGCGGTCGACGCGCGCAAGCAGCGTCGCTTGCGCAGAGGAGCCTCGGCCTGGCTGTCCTCCCGACCCGCGTCGGCGCGTGGCGTACGGCGCCTCCGCTTCGATGTCGTGACCTGCCTTCACGAGGGCCTCGCAGGCCCGGCGGACGAGCCCTCCTTCAGTCCGTCCTTCGGCGCCGATGCCATGGAGGATCCGGAAGCCCAGCCCGATGCTCGTCCCGATCCCCCTCGCGGCGGCGCGAGCGGGCTCCAACACCATGTCAATGCCGGCGCCGGGCCTTCGCGGAGCGAGCCCATGGGACGAGGTCGGGTCGGACCGGCCTGCGTCCGATTCCGCCAGATGCGGGCGTCCGGCGAGGCGGTCTCGTGGCAGATCGAGCATTGGGAGGATGCCTTCTCCTGAGCCCACGGCTCCGGAGGCACGCCGATCCGGCGGACGCGAGTCCGGAGGCCAGGGATCTCGATCCCGCGGCTCCGGATCCCGCCTCCCTCGCGCGCCTTGCGAGCGGCCCGCAGCCGCGATCTCGGTGCGCGTCATGCAACCCGATCGGTATTGCGAGTTCGGCGATGACCTTCCGGGACCGGACACTAGCTCTCGGTCGGGGTCTCCTCGCCGCCCTCGGACCCGGCCTCGCTCGAGGCGGACGCCTCGGCCTCGGCCGCCGCAGCCGCCTCAGCCTCCTTGGCCTCCTGGGCCTTTCGCGCGGCGCGCTCCTTCTCCTGGACCGCGAGCTCGGCGCGTCGCTTCTCCTTCTCGGCGGCCCGGGCCTTCTTTCGCGCCTTGCCCTTCAGACCCTTCTCCGAGGGCTCCTCGGCCGCCTCTTCGACGGCCGGCGCGGCCTCGGGCTCGGGGGCCGCGACCTCGATCTCGGCCGCGTTCTCGAGCGCCTCGGCCTCCTCCTCGGAGATCAGGCCCGAGAGATCACGCACCTTGCTGTGGAGGCGCGCCTTCTTGCCCGACAGCTCCCGGAGATAGTAGAGACGGGCTCGACGCACGTAGCCTCGCGCCTTGATCTCGACCTTCGTCACCAGAGGCGACTGAACCGGGAAGATGCGCTCGACACCGACGCCGCTCGAGACCTTGCGGACCGTGAAGGTCTCGCCGACTCCGCCTCCCCGGCGCCGGATCACCAGGCCCTGAAAGACCTGGATCCGCTCCTTGTCACCCTCCCGGACCGTGGCGTGCACCGCAACGGTGTCGCCGACCTTGAAGGGAGGCAGATCACGTCGAAGATTCTCTTTCTCGACGAAGTCCAGCGTACGCATCCATCCATCCTCTGGCGCCTCGCTCGTGCTCGAGGCCGCCGCTCGCTGCAGGGGGGTGACCGGTCTCTCGCCCGGAGCCCCCGAAGCTTCAATCTGTCGACCCCGGATCGGGGTCCACCGGCCGATCCAACAGATCGGGTCGGCGCTCTCTCGTCCGGGCAAGGGCGTGGTCGCGACGCCAGCGCTCGATCTCGGCGTGATTGCCCGATCGAAGCACCTCTGGAACCGCGACTCCTCGGTAGACGGGCGGCCGAGTATAGTGCGGACCTTCGAGAAGGTCTCCCCCTGAGAACGATTCCCTCTCGATGGATTCCGGATTTCCCAGCACGCCCGGGACCAGCCGGACCAGCCCCTCGACCAGAACCATGGCCGGGACCTCTCCGCCGCAGAGCACATAGTCGCCGATCGAGACCTCTTCGTCGACCGCCAGGTCGAGCGCCCTCTGATCGACGCCCTCGTAGCGGCTGCAGACGAGCAGCAGCGGCGGCCCCGACGCCCAGGCGGCGAGTCGGGCCTGGGAGAGCAGGCCTCCCTGAGGCGAGAGATGGAGGACGCGCGCCTTGCGCTCGGGCCCCTTGACCCCGACGAGGCTCTCGATCGCCGGAACCAGGGGATCAGGCGTCATCACCATGCCCGGCCCTCCGCCGTAGGGCATGTCGTCCACCGACCGATGCCGATCCATGGCCCAATCGCGCAGGTCGTGGGTGGCGATCCGGGCGAGCCCGCGCTCGCGGGCGAGGCCGACGAAGGCCGTCTCGAGGAAAGGCCCGAAGAGGTCCGGAAAGATCGTCAGGATGTCGATCTGCAGCATGGGCGCTGGCCTCAGCAGGGCTCGAGCAGACCGGGCAGATCGGCGACCACGATGCGGCCCGCTGCGAGATCGACCCGGAGCATCAGCTCGGCCGCCGTCGGGATCAGCCGACGCCGGCCCTCCTCGTCCACGACCACGAGCACGTCGTGCGCCCCGGTCTCCCAGAGCTCACGCACCCGACCCAGCTCGCTGCCGGTCTCCGACTCCACGCGACAGCCGACCAGCTCGAACCAGTAGAACTCGCCCTCGGGCAGCGGCGGCAGGCTGCCTGCGGGCACGCTCACCACCTGCCCCACCAGGGGGCCAACGGCCTCCCGGTCGGAGAAGCCCTCGAGCGCGAGACGCACCTCTCCCTGTCTTCCCGAGCCGGTCGCGCGGACCGCGAAGCGGCGGGCCTCGGGATCCCCGGCGTGGCGGCCGATCCAGACGGCTTCGCTGGACAGCAGGAGCTCCGGAGAGTCGCCGGTGAAGCGGACGCGGATCTCGCCTCGCAGCCCGTGACTGCCCACGATCTCACCGAGCACGATTCGAGTCGAAGCTCCGAAGCCGGACGTCATCGGGTCATCGAGCGATGGGGAGGAAACCGCCAAAGAGCATGGGCCCTCCGTCGAACGCAGTCGACGCTCTGTCCGTCGATCGTTCGGTCGGTCGACCGCTCTGTCAGTCGACGGCTCTTGTCAGTCGACCGCTCAGTCCACGATGTCGAGCCGGGCCCCTTCGCCGTCGGCCGTCGCGTTGAGGATCGCGCGCAGCGCCTTCGCGACCCGCCCCTGGCGGCCGATCACGCGGCCTCGATCGCCGTCGGCGGTCTCGAGCTCGATCAGGTCGCCATCCTCCTCCACGACCACGTTCACCTCTTCGGGCTGGCTCACCATGGCCTTGGCCAGGAACTCGATCAGCTCCGCCGAATCGTCTCCCCGCTCAGCCATTGGAAGCCACCTCCGCCGAGGCCGGAGCGGTCGGAGCGCCTGCGCGCGCCTTTTTGACGAGGCTCTTCACGGTCTCGGAAGGCTGCGCTCCCTTTCCCAGCCAGCTCTCGATTCCGTCGAGGTCGAGCTTCATCGCCGGCGGATCGAGGCAGGGATCGTAGGTGCCGAGGAATTGCAGGGGACGTCCATCGCGCTGCTTGCGCTCGTCGATCGCCATCAGTCGGTAGTAGGGGCGCTTCTTCGAGCCCATGCGCATCATGCGGATCTTGACCATCTTCGTCCGGGACCTCTCCATTCGTTCCATGCGTCCGGCGCGATCACGGGGATCTTCACCGGCGGATTCATTCGCTCTCGTTCGCTGTCGTTCGCTCTCGCTGGCTACGGACGGGCCGAGGGGCGAGCGGGGGATCTGCTCCGACCCCAATCCGACTCCAATCCCTCTCCAATCCGAATCCTGGACCGCCGATCGGCCCTTGCCCGCCGACCGGAAGAAACGGCCTCCTCGCCGGTCTTCGACCGGGCGTACCGGGCGGGCACGGCCTGCGGGTCGACCCGCCTCGGACGGACTCGCGCGGCGCGCACCGTAGGGGAATCGGCCGTCCGGGTCAACGTCGGAGGAGGCCCAGGCGCTGCTGCTCCTTGCTCTCGAAGCAGACCGGGCAGGCGTAGAGCTCCTCGTGGGCCTTCTGGAGCCGGTCATACTCGCGGTCCAGCGCGACCCGGCGCACCGCAGCGACCCGGTCCCCACAGAAATCACAATCGCGACCCGTTTGCGGCGTCGCCTCCCGCTCGATTCGTTCGCTCGTCGAAATCAATCCGTCTCCCCCGTGGCTTGGCTGAGGCCGGGCTCGGGGACCGGCCAGTCGGTCATCGGCGCCGAGCATAGCCGACCTGGAAACGCAGCTCCCGAGGCGCTCGCGCCCCCAGGACGCGCTCGAGCGCCGCCAGGAGCTCGGGCTTGCGAAGCTGGAGCTGCTGGGACCAGACGGGGCTGTCGACCTGGAGCTCGAGCACCTCTCCTCGCAGGCCGACCGGTCGACAATGGGCGGCCACCTGTGGCCCGACCGCCTCCTCCCAGCAGGCGCCGATCTGATGGGCTCGCGCCACACCATCGAGACCCAGCTCGCCCAGAACGCGATCGACGACCTCGCCCAGGGCGGTCGGACTCCCCTTCCGGCGCCCGTCGGCGCGACTCACTTCTCGCCTCCCGAGAGGCTGCGATGATCCCGGAAGGCCATGCCGGTCGGGATCTTGGGATAGAAGAAGGTCGATTTCTGGGGCATCACCCCGCCCTCGGCGGTCACCCGGAACACGTCGTCCGGTGTCAGCGGGTTCAGATAGAGGGCGACCGTCCCCTGCCCTTCGCGGAGCTCCCGCGCCGCCCGCCCCGCGCTCTTGGGAAAGCCGACCGCCCCGCCCCGAATGGCCTCCTCGTCGAGACCGAAGACGGCGCCCAGGACCCGGCTCTCGAGAATCCGGACCATCAGCTCGTCGCCGAGCGGCTCCGGCCGGGTCATGAGCAGGCACTCTCCCTGCGCCGACTCGGCGACGAAGGCGGGCCGACCGGCCAGAGGAGCGAGATGCGCGTCGAGCAGACCGTCGATCGACGCCGGGGTCGCTTGCGGCAGCGCCTCGACCCTCCAGCCGGGCAGACGCTCGCGCCATTGCGCCTCGCTGGGGGCCGGGACCTCGCGCACGACGCGATGAATCGGGAGCAGGAGGCTGCCCGGGGCGTAGGCGTTGGCCAGGTAGGCGATCGTCGATTGCCAGGGCGCCGTCGGATCGTCTCCATGGGCCTCGATCTGCTGACGACGATACTCGAGCGCCGTCTCGTAGCGGTGGTGGCCATCGGCGATCACCGTCGGGCGCTCCGCCAGAAAGCCGCGGACCCGCTCGATCGCGGCCGGGTCTTCCAGACGCGCGAGGGTGTACTCGACGCCCGCACCGTCGACGGCCTCCCCGATCGCATTCTCTTGCAGTGCGCTCGAGAGCGCCGCGGCGAGGGCGCCCTCTCGATCCTCGTAGAGCAGGAAGACGCTCGAGAGGTTCGCCTCGGCCGCGCGCAACAGCTTCAGTCGGTCGGCCTTGGGACCCGACAGCGTCCGTTCATGGGGACGGACGACCCGGCTCTCGTACTCCTCGAGCCCGAGCTCCGCGAAGAAGCCGATCCGCTCGAGCGGCTCGCCCGAGGGCGCCTTGTATCGCTGGCTCATCACGTAGAAGGCGGGCTCGTCGTCCTGGATCAGGACGCCCGAGGCACGCCAGGCATCGAAGGTCTCGCGGATCCAGGCATAGTCGGCGCTCGCCTCGTCCGCGACGTCGCGCGTCAGCTCGAAGCGGATCGCGTTATGCGGATCCAGATCGAAGAAGGCGGCCCGCTCGTCCGGAGCGATCACGTCGTAGGGCGGCACGATCACCTGCGAGAGGGGCACCCGGCTCGGGTCGTAGCGGACGGCTCGGAAGGGTCGGACTGCGGTCATGAGAACGGTCTCCCGGCGTGCGCGGGGCTCGAGGCTCGGGGCGTCCGGATCGGGCGATCCCCCGTCCGGGCGCCGAAGCGTAGCGCGGCGGGCCTCACGCCGGGCGTCGGATCGCGCGACCGGCGATGTCCCGGCGGTGGTGCGCCCCTTCGAAATGGAGCGCGTCGACGGCTCGATAGGCGCGAGCGCGGGCCTCTTCGACGGTGCCTCCCTTCGCGGTGACGCCGAGAACCCGGCCGCCTGCCGTCTCGAAGCCCTTCCCCGAGCCCGCCGGACGCGTTCCGGCATGGAAGACCACGACGGCCTCGTCCTCCTCCGCGGCCTCGAGCCCCTCGATCGGACGTCCGGTCTCGTAGCCCCGCGGATAGCCCTCGGATGCCAGGACGACACAGACGGCGGCGTCGCCCCAGACGACCGGCTTCGACTCGTCGAGCGCGCCCCGGGCCGCAGCGTCGAGGAGCGGCAGCAGATCGCTCTCCATGCGCACCATCAGGGGCTGGGTCTCGGGATCGCCGAAGCGCACGTTGAACTCGATGACGAAGGGATCCC
The DNA here is from genome assembly GCA_964466005.1 of uncultured Spirochaetaceae bacterium. Classification (GTDB taxonomy): domain Bacteria; phylum Myxococcota_A; class UBA9160; order UBA9160; family UBA4427; genus UBA4427. The sequence goes on from CAYXLY010000154.1 coordinate 8,620, forward strand.
CCGCGTCGTCGATCATCAGGCCGACGAAGAGCACGCCCCGATAGGGATGCCCCTCCCGCGCCATTCCTCGAATCGTCGGATGGACGATGCGTTCGAGGATCTTCTTCTCGACGGCCTCCGACACCACGGGCGCGGGTGAGTAGGCGCCCATGCCCCCCGTGTTCTCGCCCTCGTCGTGATCGAGAGCGCGCTTGTGATCCTGGGCGGCGGCCAGGGTGACGACGCGCTCGCCGTCGGTGATCGCGTAGAAGGAGGCCTCCTCGCCCTCGAGCCACTCCTCGATCACGACGCGACGCCCCGCGTCGCCGAAGCGACGCGCAGCCATCATCTCGTCGATGGCCGCATGGGCCGCCTCGGCGTCGGGACACATCGCGACCCCCTTGCCGGCGGCGAGGCCGTCCGCCTTCACCACACAGGGCCCCGGCTCCCGGTCCACGTGGGCATGCGCCGAAGCGGCGTCCTCGAAGACGGCGTAGCCCGCCGTCGGGATCGCATGACGGGCCATGAAATCCTTCGCGAAGGACTTGCTCCCCTCGAGTCGGGCGGCGCTCGCGGAGGGACCGAAGGTGGCGATGCCGGCATCGACGAGGCGATCGGCGAGCCCCGCGGCCAGGGGATCTTCGGGCCCCACCACGACGAGGTCGATCTCGAGCTCCCGGGCGAGCGCGACGAGCCCGTCGAGATCGGTCGCCTTGCACTCCGGATGGCAGGTCGCGAGCCCGGCCATGGCGGCGCTTCCAGGCGCGACATGGAGCGCTTCGAGCGCGCGGCTGCGAGCGATCTTCCAGACGAGTGCATGCTCGCGTCCGCCGCTGCCGACGACCAGGACCTTCAAGTCGATTCCCTCCAGTCCGCCGGCCGGCCCGCCCGGCCATCCGGGCCGGGTCCACGCTCCGACCTGGCTCCCGCCCGCCGCGAGCGGGATCGCCTCGGGGACGGTACCCCGCCTCCCTGGATCGTTCAGGACGGACGTTCAGTGACGGAAATGCCGGGTCCCGGTGAACAACATCGGGACGCCGAGACGGTCGGCGGCGGCGACCACCTCCTCGTCCCGCGTCGAGCCGCCGGGCTGCACGACCGCCGTGGCGCCGGCCCTCACCGCCGTCTCGAGACCGTCGGCGTCGGTAGCCGTAACGGCGTAATAGAGCGTCTG
>CAYXLY010000155.1:0-9770 GCA_964466005.1 uncultured Spirochaetaceae bacterium
ACCTCGAGCGGAAGATCGAGTCGATCAGCCACGATGCGCGCCGTCTCGGTGGCCCTCCGAAGGTCACTGGCGAGCACGGCGCTCCAGCCGGATCCGGGCTCGCGCCGCATCGCCACAGCCAGCTCCCGGGCCTGCTCGACACCGAGCGGCGAGAGCCCCGGATCTCCGTGCCCCTGCCAACGCCCCGCGGCATTCCACGGCGTCTGTCCATGCCGTACCAGAAGGAGATCCGTTCGCACCGTCGTCCTCGCGTGAGCCACCCTGCCTCGCGCGGCAACCCTAGACGGACGCCGTGAGCCTGTCGAGCTCAGCGGCGCAGCCTGCGGAGGATGAGCGCGAGCGGGTAGAAGCCGAGGGCCGCCAGCACGATCGGGACGCTCAGATGACCGATCAGCAGATGCCGGGGCTCGAGAACGCCGCAGCCGAGATGCACGATCAGGACCCCGAGCGCTCCCGACGCCAGCAGCGCCACGCTGGCGGCCCGAAGGGGATGGGCGGTCCAGCCGCGCACGAGGAAGCTGAGGATGACTCCGGCGGGCAGCAGGGAGAGGTAGAGGCCCTTGTTGAAGCACATGGAATGATTCGCCAGATCTCCGCCGACCAGACCTCCGTCGAGTTGGAGACCCGATGCGCCCACTCCGCTCAGGCAGGCGATCGCAGCGGCCATCAAGCCGACCCAGGCCGCCGTCAGCCCGCCGAGCTCGATGCGCTCCCGGCCCGGAACGCCGGCGGCGAGCGCCGAGATCGCCCCTCCGACCGCCGCGACCAGCAGCCCGAGAAAGCTCGCGAGATAGACCGTGTCCCGAGTCAGGGCGCCGAAGCTCGGATTGCTGGCTCCCGCGTGCGAGGAGCCGAGCACGACGCCCAGCAGAGCGGCCCAGACCGCCAGGATCACCGCGAAGGCCGAACGCAGACGCGGGATCCGCTGGACCGGACTCAGATCGGCGACGAGCTCTTCCGTGAGACGATCCGTCGATTCACGCTTCATCTTCCATCCCTCGACGCGATGCTCCGTCCTCGATGGGCGGAGGCTTCGCCGACTTCCAGACGCCGCTCTCGCGAGCGCTCGAGAGCGTCTCTCGCAGGGCGCGATAGCCCCGATGCGCGCGTACCTTCAAGGCCCCCGGAGAGACCCCGACCCGCAGGGCCGCCTCGGCGACCGAGAGCCCCTCGATCTGGATCAGCGTGACCGCCTCACGCTGGGCCGCGGGCAATGCGGCCAGGGCATCTCGAAGCTCCGGCGCGAGAGGGGCGTTCTCCACCGATCCCTGCGGCCGCTCGTCCGCCCAATCCTGTACGTCGACCGACGTCTCCCGGTCACCGCGCCGCTTGTGCTCGCGAAAATGATCGAAGATCGCGTTGCGCACGATCGCCCTCATCCAGGGGGTGAAGGGCCGTTCGGGCCGATAGGTCGCGCGCCCCCGATGGATCGAGAGCAGCGCATTCTGGAGGACGTCCTCCACGGCGGCCGCGTCTCGAACGCGGCTGCGGACGATGGCCCGGATCCTGGGCTGGATCGCCAGCAGGAGCCTCCGATAGGCGTCGCCATCCCCATCCTGGGCCGCACGCATCCAGAGGGAGAGCGACTCCGCGCTCCCGTCGGACGACTCCGACTGGCTGCCTCCACTCCTCGACACGCAACGCTCCGGCGGGGGCAACCGAACGCCCCGACAGCTCCCGGTCCAGATCTCGGTCCGAACGAGACGGGAGGCTACCTCAATCCCGATGCGTCAGCGTCCCGCGGGCACCTCGCGAGCCCTCCGGCGATCGGCAGTCCCGACGCAAGCCGATCGCAACACCCCTCCGAGGCAGAGGAGCGCGGCCGAGCCAGAGGGCAGAGCCGGCTCGATCCGTCTGCGAAGCGGGATCCCGGGTCTCCCGGGGCGTTCTCGACCTGACATATCACGCCGCCGCCGACCACTCCCTCTCATCGGACCGCCTGCTGCGGGCGGATCGATCGAAAGGAGCCCAGCCGCCGATGCGTCGACGCTACCTCGATCACATCCATGCCGAGATCTGCCTCGCCCTGGACCGTCGGGTCTCGCGCTACGACCTCTGGCTGGCTCTCTGGGATCTGGGCGGCGATCCCGACGATCTCTCCCCGGAGCAGGCTCGGCGCTTCGTGGAGACCGGGCTCGACCCCCTCCTGCGCGAGGAAGGGGTCCGCCTCGGACGCTGGGCCCGTCGTCGACTCGCGGGGCGGATCCTGCGATTCGATCCGCGCTTCCCGACTCCGGAGGAGCGGCTCTCCAGCCCCCCGGTCGCCGCCACGGCACCGGCCCCGAGGCGCCGGCGCTCAAGCCTCCCGCCCCGCGATCCGAATCAGCCATCGTGCCGGCGAGCCATTTCATCGCGCTGATCGAGAACGAGCCCGCGGAGAGCGAGCGGCTGGCGCGCCAGCTCGTCCGCCTCGGCATCGAGCCCCTCCGCGTCGCCGATCTCGCAGAGGCGATGGACCTCGTGAAGTCGCGTGCCTACACGATCGGCGCCGTGCTCCTGCCCGGCGATCTGCCACCGGCCCTCGTCCGGAAGGCGCTTCGCAGCATGCGGCGACGCGAGCCGATGCTTCCGGCGATGGCCTATGGCAAGCGGCCCGGATCGAGACAGCTCGAGGGCCTGCGGCGCGCCGATGTCCTGCTCGCCCTGTGGGAGGGATACGACGAGGGCGCCCTGCGATTCCAGATGAACCGCATGCTGTCCGGGGAGACTCAGCAGACGGTTCGGGAGGCGCGACGCGCTCCCTGGCACGAGCCGGTCCGGATCTCCGTGGGCGGCCGGGAGAAGCCGGGGACGCTCTACTCCCTGTCCGAGAGGGGCTGCTTCATCGAGACGCCCCGCGCGAGCATGGACGGAGCACGACTGCGCCTCGCCTTCGACCTCGAGGGCGAGCCGGTGGAGATCGACGGCATCGTCGTCTTCGCGAACGTGCCCGGCAATCTCCAGCGGCCCAACCTGCCGCTGGGCATGGGCATTCGCTTCGGAGAGATGCCCCGAGCCCTCGTCCGCCGGATCGGCGAGCGGGTGCGAGAGCGGATCACTCTGCTCGAGGTCTGAGCTCCGCCGCCGCGTGGCGACGCGCGAGCTTCCCGGCCAACGCGCGGGCCAATGCGCGAAAGGCGCGGCCGCGATGGGAGAGCGCATCCTTCGCCTCTCGAGAGAGCTCGGCGAGGGTCTCCGTGTGGCCTTCGGGACGAAAGACGGGGTCATAGCCGAAGCCGCCCTCACCCCGCGGCGCCTCGAGGATCTCTCCCTCACAGGTCCCCTCGGCGACCTCCGTTCGTCCATCGGGCCATGCACAGGCCGCCACGCAGACGAAGCGAGCACGCCACGGACGGTCCCGACCCGCGAGCTGCTCGAGCAGGAAGGCCACCCGTTCCCGATCATCGAGCCCCGATCCGCCGAAGCGAGCCGAGTAGGGACCCGGCGCTCCATCGAGAGCCTGCACCTCGAGGCCGGAGTCGTCGCCGACGCAGGCGAGCCCGGTCGCCGCGGCAGCGGTGAGCGCCTTGCGGCGTGCATTCTCGAGATAGTCGCCGCCCTCCTCCGGAAAATCGATCGGTGCGAAGGCATCGAGTGACAGCACCTCGAAGTCCTCGAGGATCCGCGCGATCTCCCGGACCTTGCCGGGGTTCGGGCTGGCGACGACGAGGCGTCCTTCCGTGCGCTCCGGACGGGACATGGATCAGCGCCCCGATCCGAGCAGACGCGCCATCGCGAAGCCCGCTCCTTCGATCGCCTCACGCTGCTGCTGGGCGATCGTGCGGATGCCGCCGAGCGCCAGATCGAGGAGCTGGTCGAGCTCCGAGCGATCGAAGGTGCCCTCCTCACCCGTGCCCTGGACCTCGACGAAGCGACCCGCTCCCGTCGCCACGACGTTCATGTCCACCTCGGCGCGTGAGTCCTCGGCATAGGGCAGGTCCAGCACCGGATCTCCGCCCACGACGCCCACGGAGATCGCGGCGACCTGGTCCCGCAGCGGCGGCCCCTCGAGCGCGCCCCTGCGGTCGAGGCGCGCCAACGCCAGCGCCAGAGCGACGAAGGCGCCGCTGATCGAGGCCGTGCGCGTCCCGCCGTCGGCCTGCAGCACGTCGCAATCGGCCCAGAGCGTGCGCTCGCCCAGGCTCTCGAGGGGCACGACCGATCTCAGGCTGCGCCCGATCAGACGTTGGATCTCCATGGTCCGCCCGGAGACCTTGCCCCGACTCGCCTCGCGATCGGAGCGGCGGTCGGTCGCCCCGGGCAACATCGAGTACTCGGCGGTGAGCCAACCCTGCCCGCTTCCCTTGAGCCACCGGGGCACCGAGAGCTCCTCCGTGACCGTGCACAGGACACGGGTTCGTCCCATGGAGCACAGGACGGAGCCCAGGGGCTGCTCCGTGAAGTCCACCTCGAAGACGAGCGGACGCAGCTCGTCCGCCTCTCGACCATCGCCTCTCATCACGCTCCCGATCCGCACCCGGCCCGGTGCCTGTCCGATCCACGACCGGTCCGACTCAGCGATCCGTTTCGCCGCGTCGGCTCGAGGTCGACCGGACCCCGCGTCGCGCATCATACCTCCTCGCGAAGGCGTTCACGGCCTCGGCCAGGGCCTTCGCGATCGCCTCCCGCTGATGCGACTGCCGAAGACCCCGCTCCTCGGAGGGGTTCGTCAGGAACCCGATCTCCACCAGGGAGGCAGGCATCTGCACGCCCATCAGCACCACGAAGGGCGCCTGCTTCACGCCTCTCGACCGCGCCCGATCCACGGTCGCGAGCTCGCGCTGGGCCAGCTTCGCGAACTCGCTCGACTCCTGCAGATGCTGCGTCTCGATGAGATCCCCGAGAATCGCGGCCAGCGCGTCGGGACGCGGTGCGGCCGGCGCCCGCGCGCCGAGGGCCGAGTTCTCGCGCTCGGCGACGCGCCGCGCATCCTCGTCGGTCGCGTCCAGCGCCGCGAAATAGGTCTCCACTCCTTTGGGTCGGGTGCTTCGCGAGGCGTTGGCATGGATCGAGAGGAAGAGATCGGCGCGCGCGTCGTTCGCCACCGCCGTACGCTGCTCGAGCGACAGGAACCGATCGTCCTCCCGGGTCAGGACGACTCGCAGGCCCCGCGCACGGAGCCGATGGGCCAGCCGGCGCGCCACGTCGAGCACCAGATCCTTCTCGTGCAGTCCCGACGGGCCCGTCGCGCCCTCGTCGTGTCCTCCATGCCCGGCGTCGAGCACCACGACGTCGAAGCGATCCGTCGCGATCGCGGACGCAGCCGCCGTCACGCCGATCAGCCCCGCTGCGACCAGAACGCAGAGTCGAGAGCGCAGAGCGAGCCGGAGACGCTCCAGCGAGCGCGTGCCCCTGAATGCCAAGATCGAGACCCCCCGTCGCGCGGAACATACCACGCTCGAGACGATCCCTCTCGACCCTCGGCGGCGGATCGTCCGCGATCGGCCCCTCGAGCCCCCGCGCGCCCGGACTCCGCGATCGCCGGCGACTCTGCCAGGGCACCCGGTGAGCGCGCTCGCGAAGTCGCTCCCGCCGCGCTCCGGAGGAGCGGAACGGGAGCGACCCTGCAGTCGACTACTGGCCGAGGTTCACGAGGTTCGCGAGCAGCTCGTTGGCCACGGACACGGTTCTCGTGTTCGCCTGGAACGATCGCTGGCTGACGATCAGGTTCACGAACTGCTGGGCGAGATCGACGTTCGACTTCTCGAGAGAGCTCGACCGGATCGATCCCAGGTTGCCCGTGTTCGCCGCGGCGATGATCGGCGGGCCCGAGGAGATGGACTCGGCGAGCTGGCTGCCGCCGATCTCCGTCAGCCCTTCGACGTTGCCGAAGTTCGCGAGCCCGATCTGGGCCAGGGACTGGGTGTTGCCGTTGGTGAAGACCCCGTTCAGCCGTCCGTTCTCATCGATCTCGAGAGAGGCCAGCTGGCCGGGAGCGAAGCCATCCTGGAGCTGGGCGTTCGTGGCCGTCTCCGTGGCGAAGCTCGTCGTGGGATCCCCCGCGGCGCCGGCGCCGATCGGACCCATGCTGAAGGTGATGTCCTGCAGCGGCTGGGCGCCGTTGCTCGCGTCGAGGTTCAGGGTCACCGTGGGCGGCGCCGTGCCGCCTGCGATGGAGAGCAGCTGCCCCGAGCTATCGAACACGAGATCCCCCGTTCCCTGGACGACGAAGGGATCCCCGGTCGGAGCCCCCGACTGGGCATCGGGAAGCGTGACGTTGTACTGCCAGGTATCGGCTGCGGTCTTCGTGAAGAAGATCGTGGCCTCCCGCCTCGTGCCCAGCGAGTCGAAGATCGGCACGGTCTCCTGGGCCTGCGAGCTGGCGAAGGGATCCGTCGGATCGAATCCGCCCGGAATCGCCGTCTCGTCCGAGCTCAGGTTCATGGCGAGCTCGATCGAGCTGGTCGCCTGCGGCGGCGACAGGGGCAGGTTGACCTGGATGTCGCCCAATGCTCCGTTCGGCTGCCCCGTGACGGGATCCACCCCGAATCCCTGCACCCGGCTCTGGCCCGGATCGACCAGGAAGCCGTTCGAGTCGAACCCGAAGATCCCTGCGCGGCTGTAGGTCCGGCCCGAATCGCCCTCGAGCACGAAGAAGCCGCGCCCCTCGATTCCGAGGTCCGTCGCCCGGCCGGTCTGCTCGAAGGTGCCCTGCGAGAAGATCGTTCCGATGTCGTTGGTCCGGGCGCCGGCGCCGACCTGGGCGAAGCCGGATCCGACCGTGATGTTCTGGCCGAGCACCGCCGCGAACTCCGCGCGCTTCTCCTTGAAGCCGGGGGTATTCGCGTTGGCGATGTTGTCTCCGATGACGGAGATCGCCGTCGAGGAAGCGGCCAGTCCGCTGACGCTGCTGAACAAGGCGTTGGTCAAGGTCATCTCTTCTCTACTCCTCTCGTGCGCACTGCGTGCGCGACCGGGCATCGAAGATCTTCCATGATCGTCGAATCAGGGATCCGAAGATCGAGGCGGCCCTTCCGCTCGAGCTCTTCGTCTCTCCCGTCATTCGTTCATAGGCCGCCACCCGGAGGACCAATCCATCGTCCTCCTCCAGTGTCGACCGCAAGACCTCGTCGAAGCACGGCGTGTGCCCACGAGAGGCAGCCCTCTCGAGCCGCCATCGGATCCCGGCAGGTCCCTCCAGGCCGAACGCCCCCTTCCAGGAGCTCCCCGGTACTCGACCGCGCGTGCGAAGAGACATCTAGGAGGCCTCCTCCGTCGCGGGCAGTCGTACCTCGAGCACGTCCTCGACGGAGAAGACGCGGGCTCCGATGCGAATGCTCGGCTCGCCGGCCAGGATCGCTCCCGTCACGACGCCCGAAGCCATCGCCTGGGCGGGGACGCTCGTTCCATCGGCGTCCCGGGCCTGAAGCTCGACCGTGTAGATCCCGGGCTCGAGAGCCTGCGCCTCGGGATCGAAGGAGTAGACGTGATCGCCGGCGACCACCCGGGCCGTGCGGCCGGAGGCGTCCTGCGGCACCAGGGACTCGCGATGGACCTCGACTCCGTCGGCATCGAGCACGCGCACGCTGAGGCTCTCGGCCGGGGCCGCCGTCCTGAAGGGCACGGTCACCGGATCGCGCTCGGCTCCCACCTCGACCTGGCCTCCGAGAACGACGACCTCGCGACCGATCAGTCCAGTCGGATCGACCCGGCCGGCCGCACTCCCGGCATCGCCGCCGAGCCTCGATTGCGCGACCAGCGCATCGACGCCCTCCCGCACCCCGATCAGCTGCTCGACGGACGAGAACTGCGCCAGCTGGGCGGCGAAGTCCGCCGAATCCTGGGGATTCAACGGGTCCTGATTCTGGAGCTGCGCCACCAGCATCTGGAGGAAATCAGCCTGTCCCGTCTCATCGGACTCCTCCCGTGCCGCGTTCGCGGCGAGAGCCGATTCGATTCGAACCGAATCCAGAGCTTCCATCTCGTTCCTCCCTGACGCGTCGCCGGAGCGATGCGTCGCCTGGGTTCAGATCCGGAGATCCACGCTTCCTGTCCGCGGCGCAGCGACGCCCGGAGACGTCATGGCCGATGCGGCTCCCGCACCGCTCCGAAGACCGACAGGCCTCCGGAGGTCGCCCTCTTCGGCTCCCTCGCCGCCGGCCTGCTCACGCTCTCGCGAGCCGGAGTCCATGAGCCGGCTCTCGAGCTCCGGATCCAACGCGGGCTGCGCGTCGGCGCGTCGCACCTCGAAGCTCTCCATCCGAAGGTCGCGGGCGGAGAAGGCCTGGGCGAGGCGATCGGACTGCTCCTCGGCGATCGTCCGGGCGGCGGCCTCCTGCGCCACCATCACGACGTCCACCGACTCGCCCCGGAGCGTGACGCGAATGGCGATTTCACCGAGCTCGGGCGGATGGAGGACGAGTCGCGCCGATCCGCCTCCCCGCGCCGCGAGCCACTCCGTCTGGACCGCCAGGGCGTCGGCCGCGGGGGGCGCTGGGGCGGAGCCGGCCGGCGCCGTCTCGGCTCCGGCGACCATCGCTGCCCCGGGAGCCGTCGCAGCGCTCGATGCGATCGCGGTCGTCGAGGCTGTCGACGTCGTGGCGGAGTCGATGCGGGTCGACGAGGCGTCGGCGACCTCGGCGGCCATTCCAGCCGGGAGCCCGACTTCCGGACGCGCGACCGAATCGGCCGATCCGCTCGCGGCCGCCGCTGCGGCGCCCGCTCGCGAATCCGTCTCCGATCGGCGATCCGAAGACGTCTCCTGTCGTCCGCCTTCGCGATCCGCCGCGCCCTCCTCGCGTCCTCCCGCGAGTGCAGCCTGCGATCCAGAGCCGGCCCCTCGCGGATCGGTCGCGCCGTCGGCGCGCTCCGATCCCGGGCCCGCGACGATCTCCGTGCGAGCCGTGCGGCCCGGATCCGCTCCACCCGGGGCCAGCGCAGCCGCTCTCGCCGGATCGCCACCCTGCGACGAAGCGGCTGCTTCCACGGCTCGAGGCGCTCCCGTCTCTTCGCGGAGCGATGAGTCCGACGACGGGCCTTCGGCCCGCGCCCGTGCGAGCTCCGCCCCGCTCCCCGAAGCGCCTGCCGGACTCTCACCGGCAGCCCTCTCCGCGCCCGAGCCGACCCGGGATTCCGGCCTCGATTCTCCAGACGCAGACGCACCGTCCGATGAAGCCGGCGGGATCTCCGGCGCGCTCGCACCGGTGGCGGATGGCGACGCGGGGTCGGTCGAAGCGGTCGAAGCGGCCGCCTCGACGATCACGGCCGAGCCGGCCGCTGAGCCGTTCGCCGGTGCGGAAGCGGGCTCCGCAGAGACGCGCGTCGCTGCCCCCTGAGCGATCATCAGCACGGCCTCCTCCGCGACCTCCTCCCCGTTCTCGAGCGTCCGATCCACCTCGGCGCGCTCGCGCCCGGTCTCGTCCGATCGACTGCTCGCGCTCTCCCTCGTCTCTCCCGACTCTCCGGCCCCTGCGGCCGTCCGCCGTGCATCCGGCTCCTCTCGCCCGCTCGAAGCCGGCTCCGGCTGGTACGCGATCCCTTCGGATCCGGGCTCGGCTCCGCTCCTCGAGGTGTCCGCCGTCTGCGACCGACCCGGCTCCTCGCCCGAGCGCGACGTCGAGCGCCGCGCGTCCCGATCGGGCTCCGCTCTCCGATCGCGGTCCGGAGACGCACCCCCGATCTCCGAGCGCAGGAGCCTCTCGAAGCCGGAGCCGGACGCTCCCGGCTCCAGATCGGAGGCCACCGCCGAAGCGCTCTCGAATCGACCGATCGAGTCGACGTTCATCTCTTCACTCTCTCCAGGCCCTCTGCCACGGGGCCACTCTCAGGGGTTGGGCGCCGCGGGAGGATCC
>CAYXLY010000156.1:0-9665 GCA_964466005.1 uncultured Spirochaetaceae bacterium
CGACATCCTGCACCTTCGGGTGGAGGGTCAGTACGTCCTCGGTCTCCTGCGGATAGATGTTCACGCCGCCGCTGATGATCATGTTCGCCTTGCGGTCGGTCAGGTAGAGGAAGCCGTCCTCGTCGATCCGGCCGATGTCGCCGAGCGTGCTCCAGCCGTTCCCGAGGCGGCCGGCGGCGGTCTTCTCAGGGTCGTTGTGATACTCGAAGGTCTGTACCCCGGTCCCGCCGAAGTAGACGCCGCCCTCCTCGCCCACCGGGAGCTCGTTCCCCTGCTCGTCGACGATGTGGAGCTCCGCCGTGACCGCCTTGCCGACCGTTCCCTTGTGTGCGAGCCAGTCCTGAGGAGAGGCATAACAGAACCCGTTCCCCTCCGTTCCCGCGTAGTACTCGTGGAGGATCGGTCCCCACCAGTCCATCATCTGCTCCTTGACGGCGACCGGGCAGGGCGCGGCGGCATGCACGGCGACCTCGAGGCTGGAGAGGTCGTAGCGCTCGCGCGTCTCGGCCGGAAGCTTCAGCATGCGGACGAACATGGTGGGGACCCATTGGCTGTGGGTGACTCGATGACGCTCGATCGCGGCGAGCGCGCCTTCCGCATCGAAGCGCTCCATCACGACCACCCGGGCGCCGATCCGGAGGAACTGCATGCAGTAGCGAAGCGGCGCACTGTGATAGAGGGGGGCCGGAGAGAGATAGACGGAGTCCTGACGCGCCCCGAAGAGTCCACAAACGAGCTTCGTGAGCGCCTCTCCGGCTCCGAGCGGCGCGCCCGTCATGGCGGGCTTGACGCCCTTGGGTCGGCCGGTGGTGCCCGAGGAATAGAGCATGGGCTGGGCCTCGATCCGATCGGGCAGGGTCTCGTTCGGGTACCCGGCGATGGCCTCCTCGAAGCGCGTGAAGCCGGGGAGCTCTCCTCCGACCGCGAGCCGGATCTCGAGTCGATCGAGGACGTCGCCCAGTCCCGCGATGGAGCTGGCCATGTAGGGGCTCGAGATGAAGGCGCGGCTGCCGCTGTCCTCGATGACGTAGCCGAGCTCCTCGGTCGTCAGGCGGGAGCTGATGGCCGTGTAGTAGAGACCCGCATAATGGGCGCCCCAGATGATGGGGAGGTACTCGAGTCGGTTCTCGAGGCAGAGCGCGACGTGGTCACCGGGCTCGAGGCCGGCCGCACGGAAGAGCTGCGAGAGACGGTTGGCGACGTCCTCGAGCTCGGCGTAGGTCATGCTCTCGCCGCTCTCGGCCATCGCGACGGCGATCGCGTCCGGAGTGCGGGCGGCCCAGGTACCCGGGTGGAGGTCGGCGGCTTCGGACATGGGAGGCTCCTCGAGGTCGGGGATCGGACTGCGCTCGATTGTGACACCGAAAGGCTCGTGCGACGACCCGCGCCGGCAGCCCCCGAGTCGCTCGATGGGAGGCCCGTCCGATCGTTCAGGCCTTCCCTTCCTCGTAGAGCGCCACGTAGTCGAAGGCGCTGAGGATGCCGACCAGGCGCCCTTCCTCGAGGACGGGCAGGCGGTGGATGCGGCGATCCAGCATCAGGCGGGCTGCCTCGACGAGCGACGCGTCCGGCGAGGTCGTGACGACGTCGTGGACCATGAGGTCGCGGGCGCGGAGCCCGGCGACGCGCCGTCCGACGGCCTCGCCGATCGCCTCGAGCGAGGCCCCGTCCGGGCCCCCGAGCTCCGCGTCGAAGCCCGAGGACGAGAGCTCGACCAGGGATTGCTCGACCGATTGCTGACGCACGACGTCGGAGCGGGACACGATGCCCTGGAGGCTTCCGTCCGATCCGACCACCGGAAGCGCGCCGACGCGTGCGCGCAGGAACTCGCGCTGGATCTCGGGCACGGTGGTCTCGGGGGAGATCTTCACGACATCGGTCTTCATGACCTCACGAACGAATCTGGACATGATCGGGCTGCGGCTCCTCGTCGTCTCGTCTGGTCTCGTCTCGCTCTCGGCGTTCGCGATCCCTGCGCCCGCCGGTCCCCGGGACGATGCCGGTCGCTCGCCCCGGCGGGTCGAGCGGGCATGCGCTTCCCGGGAGGGGAGCGTAGCAGGGGGCTGCGTTTCCGTTCAGCGGGCGTCGAGGGCGGCTCGGATCCGCGCGTGCTCGGTCTCGCTGAGGCGGAAGCGCCAGAAGGCGAGACCTCCGATCGTGTAGCCGATCATCGGGACGCCGCCCATCAGGAAGAGCATCGTGGATCGGGCGAGCTCGCTCTGCTCGGGTGCGTTCGAGACGAATCCCGAGGCCTCGAGAGAGAAGCCGACGAGGCCCAGCATGATGCCGTTGGCGAGCTTCGACATGAAGCTCCAGGTCGCGAAGTAGGCGCCTTCCTTGCGTTCGCCGGTGCGGTACTCGTCGTAGTCGATGACCTCGGCCTTGAGCGCGTATCCGAGCGTGTTGCCGCAGGCGCCGGCGCTCCCGGCCAGGATCGACGCGACGATGATCAGGGGCCAGTCGCCTTCGCCCACCCACAACATCAGGCCGAAGCCGAAGCCGCCCTGGATCATCGAGAAGAGCCAGAGCCGGCGCTTCTCGAAGCGAGCGCTCAATCGGATCCAGAGGGGCACGGCGAGGAGGGCCGAGACCATGTAGGCGGCCAGGATCAGCGGAACGTACTCCGGATCCATCTTCATCACGTACTGGATCACGAAGGGCGCCAGGACGGCGATCCCGCCCGCGCCGATGTTCTCGATGAAGAAGACGAAGAGCAGCAGCCGGGCATGCTCGTTGGCGAAGACGTCGCGGATCGCCCGGTAGGGATGGCTTCCGCCGCGACCCCTGAAGTCCGCCCGCTCGGCCGGGAGCAGGGCCACGCCGCCCAGAACGAGCGCGATCAGCGCGATCCCGAGTCCGTAGGACAGGAGCGTGGCGCCGGCCCGTCCGGTGCCGACGAGATAGGCGCCGATCGTGACGCCCGCGAACATGCCGAGGGTGCGGAGCGCCTGCCGGAACCCGAAGACCCGGTTCCGGCTCAGGCTGTCGAAGGTCACCTCGGCTCCGAGCGCCGTATGGGGGACCTCGAAGAAGGTGAAGGCCGTATAGAAGCCGAGGATCGCGACCGTGATCCAGACGGTGAGCGCCGAGCCCTCGAGCGCGGTGGGCGGCGACCAGGCCATGATTCCGAAGATCGCCAGCAGGGGCGCCGACGCGTAGAGCCATGGACGCCGCCGTCCCCGCTCGGAGGGCGTGCGATCACTCAGATGTCCCACGAGGGGATCGGAGATGGCGTCCCAGACCCGGGCGAAGAAGAAGATCGACCCGATCACGGCCGCCGACGCGCCGAGCTCGTCGACCGCGAACTTCATGTACATCACGAGGACGAGGATGTACGCGAACATCGTCGGGATGGTCGCGACGCCGTAGCCGAAGAGGGCGAGCCGGGAGAGGGGAGTGGCGGGGTTCAAACCAATCCGACGATTCCTCGATCGCTCGGGCAGGGCTGGAGCCGAGCACGCCGAGAGGCTATCACCCTGCCGTGGACGCCGCCTCTCGATCCGTGCGTCCCGTGACCGGGATTCCGGCTCTCGGACCCGGGGTCGGGTGGGGGCTATGCGAGAAGCGATTCGAGGTGCACGCGGACGCGAGCGTCCCGGAGCCGGAGGAAGACGAAGATGAAGGAGACCGCGCGCGTCTATCGAACTCCGGAGGCGCGCTTCGCCGATCTGCCCGGCTACTCCTTCGAGTCCCGAACGGTCGAGATCGGGGACGAGCGGCTCGGGCCCCTGCGCGTCCACTTCGTGGACGAAGGCGAGCGGGACGCGCCCGTCGTCCTCATGCTGCATGGCGAGCCGACGTGGTCCTATCTCTATCGGAAGATGATCCCCGTCTTCGTGGCCGCCGGCTTTCGGGCGATCGCACCGGATCTCGTCGGCTTCGGGCGCTCCGACAAGCCTGTCGAGCAGAGCGACTACAGCTTCGAAGGACACGTGCGCTGGATGCGTAGCCTCGTCTCGAAGCTCGATCTCCGGGACGTGACGCTCTTCGGCCAGGATTGGGGCGGGCCCATCGGGCTGGCGGTGCTCGCGGCGGAGCCGGAGCGCTTCCATCGGGCGGTCGCCGCCAACACGATGCTCCATACCGTCGAGGCGAATCTGGCGGGGCGCACCACCTGGGCCAATCACTCCGTCGGAGACGGCGAGGTCCGGGTCTCCGAGATGCTTCTGGCCTGGCTCGTGCAAGCCCAGCGCGACACCGACTTCCGGGCCAGCGCTGCGATCGAGGGGGCGACCGTGCGGCCGATCGCGCCGGAGGTGGTGGCCGCCTATGACGCTCCCTTTCCCGAGGAGCGGGCGAAGAAGGGGATGAGGCAGTTCCCGGCGCTGATCCCGATGACGACCTTCGACGCCGGGGCGGCGATCAACCGCGCCACCTGGTCCGTGCTCGAGCGCTTCGAGCGTCCCTTCCTGACGCTCTTCGGAGACGGGGATCCCGCGACGGCGGGCTGGGAGACGATCTTTCAGGAGCGCATCCCGGGCGCGCAGGGCCAGCGCCACGAGACGCTCGAGGGCGCGGGCCATTTCCTCCAGGAGGATCGCGGCGAGGACGTCGCCGAGCGCGTCGTGCGATTCATGCGCGACACCGGCTGAGACCCGGCCGCGCCGCCGCCGCCTCGCCTCAATCGCTCGAGAGCTCGACCTCGCCGGCCTCGAGCAGCAGGCCCGGATCGTCACCCGGCAGCACGAGCGGGTCTCTCGCGCGCACGACGTCTCCCGGCAGGACGAGCATGAAGAACGCCTCCTGCGATCGCGGCGCCCCCGTGTCGTCGAAGAAGAGTGTCCCGGGACCGAGAGGGACATCCCGACCCAGGATCGAGATCGCGGGAAGGACCGGATCGAGCATCGTGACCGGTCCTCCCAGGACGACGTCGTCGCCGAGGTCGTCGCGCTCGATCGAGAGCGCGCGAGCCGAGGCGGTGCCGGTCTCGACGGCCTGGATCTCGAGCCAGTCGCCCGGCTGGATCTCGTCGAAGCGGAAGTTCGGATCCTCGTCCCGATCGTCCTCGAGCTGGGTGTCCCCGTCGGCCTCGACCGTGATGCCGAGGATCGTGAGTCGCCTGGCGACCGGATCCACCTGGGTGACGGCGGCCTCGATCTCGACGTTCTCCCCGTCGTCATCGTCGTCGTCGTCCTCGATCTCGACGCGGGACGCGATCAGGACGCCGTTCTCGAGCCGGCCGTCGACCTCGACCAGCAGGCCGTCGGCCAGAACGCTGCCGGCAGGGTCGAAGAGGGCGTTCGAGGCGTCGGTCGGGATTCCCGCGACCCGGAAGTCGCCGTCGGAGACGAAGCCCGAGACGAAGCCCTCGAGCTCCACCCTCTCGAAGTCGTCCTCGTCGAAGCCCTCGCTCTCGAGCTCGATCTCGACGGCGTCGATCTCGTCGCCCGTGATGCGCAGCAGCCCTTCGACCTCGACGAGGTCGCCTTCGGAGAGGCTCTCGGGGGCGGTCTCGGAGAAGGTCGTCGACGCATCGAAGTGGATCAGGATCGGTCCCAGATCGAACTCGCCGGCTGCACCGTTCACGGTCAGGTTCTCGACCCGGCCCCGGAGCTCGACCTCGCTGATCGTCGGGAAGCTTCCCTCGAGCTCGATCCGGGTCGCCCGGATCGTGCCCGACGGATCGACGAAGCCGCTCACCTCGACCACGTCGTCCCGGGCGAGCGTATCGAAGGAGGCGCCGCCATCGAAGGTCGTGTCGGTCTCATGGATCGAGACCGTTCGGCCCAGCACGCTGAAGGTCTTCTCGAGCCCTCCGGGCATCACCTCGACGGGATCCGCCTCGATCGGTCCTTCGAGCTCGGCATCGAAGGCCACGGAGAGGGCCCGACCGCTGGCGCCATCGTCGTCGAAGCTTCCCTCGACGCGCACGACCATGCCCAGCCGGAGCTCGCTCTCGGTCGTCGGCGCGTCGTTCACCACGACCGTCGCCTCGGAGAGATCCCACTCGACTCCGTTCACGAAGATGCTGCCGAAGGCGGTGATCGGCCCCTGGCTGATCCCCGTGCCGCTCATGCCTCCGGTATCGGCGACGCTGCCTTCGCCGCCGGCTCCGCAGGCGAGCGCCGCGCCAGCCAGACCGGCGAGGAGCAGGCCGAGGGCGCGGGACGCCCGGGGCCCGGGTCGAAATGCTCTTCGGGTGGCGGGGACACCGGCCGCGGGTCCGCTCCGGCCCTTCTCTCGCAGCTCGTATCGGGGGCTACTGACTCTCATCGTTCTCTCTCTCGTAGTAGTAGATGCCGATCATCGCGCGGTACCGCTCGTCTTCGTCCTCGGGCTCGCCGCTCACGTCGCGGTCGTGTCGCGACATGTCGGCGTTCAGCTCTTCGAGGAGTCGCTGCCCCTTCCGTTCCAGCAGGCCCCGGAGCCGGGTCAGATAGGTCGCGGGAAGGTTGTCGTAGGCGACCTTGCGCTGGAAGAAGGGCTTCTCGCTCCCGGGGTCCAGGTTGTGCTCGATCGACGCGACGAGGTCGGCCACGTCGGTCCCGAGGATCTCGAGCTTGCCGGCCTCGTCCGCCTGCGGGATGTAGGCCCGCTCGACGAGCCGCAACCGGCCGTCCTTCAAGCGGTCGACGGCGCCGACCCGGACGAGCTCGTCGAGCACGGCGCGCGGCGTGACGTCGGCCCCGTGGTCGGCGACGAGGGAGGAGAAGCTCGGGCCCTCGTCCGACTCCAGGGGAAGCGAGGCGGGGGCTCCGCGGCGATCGTGATAGGTCGGATCGTCGATCCAGGCGGTCACCACGCGCGCCGCCCGGTTCACCCGACGCCGGGCTCCCGGATCCGGACCGTCGCCCTCCTCCTGCATCAGGCGACTGGCCTCCTTGCGCGTGAGCCCGGTGAGGACGGCCACCCTCGAGATCGTGAGCTTCCGCCCCGGCACGCCGAAGTCGGTCCGCGCGGAGTCGACATAGGCTCGCTTCACCAGCTCGGCGAACTGCCCGTAGGCCATGCCCCTCTTCAGCACGAGCCGGATGAGCGGCCGGAGAAGAGTGAGGACGGCTCGCTCGAGCGCTTTCGAGGGGGTTTCACGCACGGTCGCGGAGGGTTTCCCAGAATCGTCCGATTGCCAAGGAGGACCGGAGGCCGGAGGGGCCCTCCCTCCCGCGTCGCGGCAGTCTACAAAAATGGGAAAAAAAGACCACGGAATCGGATGCGCAGATCCCGGCCCTCGGCTCGGGGGGGCGGGCGGCCCGACGGGGCCCTGGCTCCGGGGGGATCGGGCTGGACTAGAGTACGCTCGAGGAGGCGATGCATGTCGACTGCCGCGCGTAGAGAAGGATCCCCGCCGGATCCGGAAGAGCGGCCGCCCCGGGCGGTCACCTTCGATTGCTGGCACACGCTGATCTTCGAGGCGAGCTGGGAGACCGCTCATGGTCTCCGTGTCGCCGCGCTGGAGGCGGCGGCGCTCTCCGTGGGTCGCCCGCTCGAGCCGGGCCGTGCGGGTCGCGCGTTCGACGCGGCCTGGGGGCGGCACATGGATCTGTGGGCGAAGGGAGTGGCCACGGGCGCCCGAGAGGTCGCGCACTGGGCGCTCGAGGAGCTCGACCTGAGGCCCCAGGGGCCGGCCTTCGAGCCCCTGCTCGAGGCCTTCGAGGAGGCCTCGCACTCGAGCCGGGTGCTCATGATCGAGGGGGCCCTCGAGACGCTCACGCGCCTCGAAGAGGCGGGCATCGGCAGCGCGCTGATCTGCGATACCGGGCTCACGCCGGGGCGGGTCGTGCGCAAGCTGCTCGACGGCCATGGACTGCTCGCGCCGCTCGCCGAGACGATCTTCTCCGACGAGTGGAGCCTGCCCAAGCCCCACCCTCGCGTCTTCGAGGCCGCCCTCGAGGCCCTCGGCGTGGAGGCTCGCGACGCGGTCCACGTGGGCGACCTGCGTCGGACCGATGTCGCCGGAGCGCGCGGGGTCGGCATGAGAACGATCCGGCTGAAGGCCTCGCACGACGATACGACCGCCTATCCCGAGGCGGACCACGTGGCGGGCTCTCATGCGGAGGTGCTGGATCTGCTCGGTCTCGCCTCTAGCCCGTGAGGTCCGGCGGCCAGGTCGGGAGCCGAGCCTCGATCGCAGCCGCGTTGCGCTCGAGGGGGACGGCGGTGTCGAGCAGGAGATGCTCTTCGTCGGACAGCCCCTCCGTCGTCTCCCAATCGCTTCGGAGCGTGTCTGCGATCTCCTGCCAGGCGTCGACGTCGACCCCGTCCCGCTCGGCGCGTTCGAGGAGGCGACCCCGCTGCACCGATCGGCTCACGCTGGCCTCGACGAAGAGGAAGGGGCGGCCGAAGCGCTCGGCGAGTCTGCGCGCGCGCTGGCGCTGTGAGCGAGAGCGGAAGCAGCCGTCGATCACGACCGGGCGACCCGAGCGGAGCACCTCTCCGGCCCGCCGCAGGACCTCCTCATAGACGCGATCGCCGAAGCCGGGCGCGTACGCCAGGGCCCAGCGCGCCTCGTGTGCACCCGCCTCGAGTCCCGTGTCGAGCAGATGATCCCGCGTGGCGTCGGAGCCGACGACGGGCGCACCGATCCGTTCGCCGATATGACGAGCGAGGGTACTCTTGCCGCTGGCGACCTGACCGCCCATCGCGACGACGGCTGCGGGCAGCAGGGGGCGTCGGGGGGCCGCGAGTGCGAGCGCGAAGAGCGTGTGCGCACGCCGTCGCATCGATCCGGCATCCCGTCCGTCCCCGGATGCGGCCCGATCGGCGCAGAGCCAGGCGACCTTCGCGCGTCGCGAGGCGCCGAGGCTGGTATGGAAGTCGAGCAGGGGATAGAGATCGAAGTCCTGGGCCGCCTCGGCATAGGCGGCCACGAAGCGTTCTGCGAGGTCGACGCGATGGCGCCCGGCGAGTCCGGTGGCGAGGAAGGCGACGTCCGCCGTGACGTCCACGAGCCGGGGCAGCGGCATGCCTTCGAGTCCGGCGAGCAGCGAGACGCGACCCTCGTCATCGACGAAGACGTGCTCGAGTCCGAGCTCTCCATGTCCCTCGCGCAGGGTGGAGTGGCGACTCCTCTCGCGGAGGCGATCGGCGTGGGCCGTGATCCACTCGAGCTGCCAGGCTTCGGCCCGGCCCGCCTCTGCGGGTAGCGGGGATCCCCGAGGCCCGTCCATGACCTCGATGCGGGCTCGCGCCAGCGCTCGAAGGGCCTCGAGCGGATCCGCCTGCGGATCGATCCGCCGAGCCCGCCCGTGGATGCGAGCGAGATGGCGCGCGACGGCGTCGAGGTCCTGCTCGCCGAGCCGCTCCTCCTCCAGACGACGATCCAGCCGATCCGCGGCCGGAAGGCGTCGCATGTGCAGGGCCCAGTCGATCGGGGAGCCCTCGCCTCCGAAGCGGGCCTGCCCCTCGGCATCCAGTGTGAGGGCCACGACGCCGAGGGAGACTCCGGATTCCAGCCGGCGATGGACCGCCTCCTCCTCGAGACAGGCCTCGCGGCGGCGATCGACCCCGGAGAGGTCGATCAGCTCCCCGTCGATCCGAAGCCGCAGGGGCAGGCGGACCTTGAAGACCTCACCGGGACCCTGATGGAGGCGCGCGAAGCAGCTATCGATCCGCTCGAGAGACGCGGCGGCGCGGGGGAGAGTGAGAGCCGGCTCCTCCACCTCGATCTCCTCCGGAAGCTCGCCTGCATTCGATCGCGTCTGCGGGCCGCTCGCTGCGTTGCGCTC
>CAYXLY010000157.1:0-8434 GCA_964466005.1 uncultured Spirochaetaceae bacterium
GCAGCTCCGGATGCTCGCTCGCGTAGGTCCCGGAGACCTTGTTGTAGGAGGCCATCACGGTCCAGGGCCGGGCCCGCTCGATCGTCGTCTCGAAGGCCCGCAGGTAGACCTCCCGCAGCGTGCGCTCGTCGACGATCACGTCGACGACCATGCGCCCGTACTCGTGGTTGTTCACCGCATAATGCTTGAGGCTCGCGCCGACCCCGCAGCTCTGGACGCCGAGCACCCAGGCGGTCGCCATCTCGCCGGAGAGATGGGGGTCCTCCGAGAAATACTCGAAGCTGCGCCCGCCGAGCGGGTTGCGCTTGATGTTGATGCCAGGGCCGAGCAGCACGGCGACGCCGAGCTGCCTCGCCTCCCGGCCGAGCGCCTCGCCGACGCGCTCGAGCAGCGCGGGATTCCAGCTGCTGGCCAGTGCGGAGGCCGTCGGGAAGCAGGTCGCGGGCACGCTCTCCTGCAGGCCGACGTGATCTCCCGCGCCCTCCTGCTTGCGGACGCCATGGGGCCCGTCGGTGAGCAGGATCGAAGGCAGGTCGAGCCGCGGGAGCGCCGGCAGATGCCAGAAGTCCGCTCCGGAGCAGAGCGCGGCCTTCTCCGCGAGCGTCATCCGATCGAGGAGCGACCGGACGTCTCCGGTCATCCCTTCTTCGCCGTCTTCACCGCCTCCAGCACCTTCTTCGGATGGTCCTCGGCCTTCGCGACCCGCCGCCAATGCTTCTGGACCTTGCCCTCCGGACCGATCCAGACGGTGGAGCGGATGACGCCCTGGGTCTTCTTGCCGTACATCATCTTCTCGCCGAAGGCGCCGTATTTCGTCATGACCTTCTTGTCGGGGTCGCAGAGGAGCGCGAAGCCGAGCCCGTACTTGTCCATGAACTTCTGGTGGGAGGCCTCGTCGTCGGGCGAGATGCCGACGACGGCGATGCCCTCCTGGTCGAACTGCTTGGCGAGCGCCTGGAAGCCCTTGGCCTCCTTCGTGCAGCCGGGCGTGTCGTCGCGCGGATAGAAGTAGACGATCACGTCCTGACCCTTGTAGTCCTTGAGGGAGACCTTCTCGCCGTCCTGGTTCTTCAGTGTGAAGGCGGGGGCCGCCTTGCCTTCTTCGATCGCCATCGGAGAGCTCCTTTGTCGCGCTGTCCCGGCCTCGATGGCCGGACCGCCGCATGCAGGCGAAGTCTACGGTCGCACCCGCATGCGGCAAGCGGGCGAATGCCTACCCATTCGACCGGCTCGAGCCTTCCGGCGCCTTCGAATCCGTCGACTCCTCCGACTGCTTCGATCCGATCGCTTCGTCGGTCGCGCCCGCTCGGCCCGGCCGGTCCGTCGCTCCGTCCGCTCCGTCCGATTGATCCGCTCGGCCCGCTCGGCTCGTCAGCCCGCTCGGTCCGACTCATCCGCGCCGTCCGCTCCATCCGCTCCATCCGCTCCATCCGCTCCGTCCGATTCGCCCGACCGACGCGGGGTCCGATGGAGGAGCCGTCTCAGGCTGCCGTCGCGGCGCGTGATCTGGAGATCGTCGAGCAGCGCCATCAGCGGCATGGCCGTGCGTCGGGTCGCGCCGACGAGCGCCTTCAGGGTCTGGGTGTCGAGCTCGTCGTGGTCGTCGAACCAGGCGACGACCCGCTCGATGAGCGCGTCCACCGCCGCGCGATCGAAGAAGAGGTCGTCGCGGGCGGCGATCAGCCCCCCCTGACGCTCGAGATGATGGGCGAGGGTGCGCAGACGGGCGGGCTCTTCGGCGAGCTCCTCGGCCAGCGCCCGCAGCGAGGGAGGCTCCAGGCCGTCGCGCTCGAGGCGTGCCGCGAGCGTGCCGGCGAGGCGACTCTCTTCGGGATCGAGGGTCGGCTCGAAGCCCGGACGGGCGACGCTCTCGCCGCGCACCACGAGCTCGCCGCGCTCGGCCAGCAGCGCGAGCAAGGCGGCGGCGGCCTCGGGCGCCACGTTCTCGGGCAGCGCGCCCGCGAGCCCCGCACGTGGCATGCCGACCTGCAGCGGCTGGCTGGCATGGAAGCGCTCGACCGACGCGATCAGGCTCCCCATCAGACGCTCGACCGACGCGGTCGAGAGACAGAGCGAGCGGTCGAGGCGGACGACCGTGCGTTGCGCGACCGACGTCTCGATCGCCTCCCGGAGCGCATCCGCGTCGAGACCGGTCTCGCGCGCGAGCGCGGGCGTGCGCGCGCCTTCGAGCCCCGCGCGCTCGATGCGCAGCGTGACGGCCTCCGCGGGGCCCGCCTGCTCGAGACGCTCGAGCTCGCGTCGCAGCGCCGGGTCGCGACGACGGCGATGAGGCGGGGCGACGTCGAGCACGAGACCGCCGCCCAGCGTCGCGCCGATGCCCGCGTCCCGCGCGAAGCCGCGCAGCACGAAACGGTCCCCGGGCAGCAGCCCCAGGGCGGGTCCCTCGACATGGAGGCGGGCGAAGCCCTGCTCGCCGGGCTCGATCGGCGCCTCGCCGATCGGGGCGACGCGCGCCCGACGCTCGGCCGTTCCCGTCAGCAGCTCGACCGAGGTCGGGGCTTCGAGCGGCGTCCGCCGCGCCAGCCATCGGATGCGCGCGTCGAAGGTGCGGGTCGGCGCCAGGGCGTCGGGCTCGCTCAGCAGATCGCCGCGGTGGATCTCGTCATGGCCGGGGCCCTGCAGGTTCACGGCGATCCGCGCGCCGGCGACGGCGACGGCGATCGCATCGCCATGTCGTTCGAGGCCGCGGATGCGCGCCTTGCGCGCGCCGGGCTCGAGCACCATCGCGTCGCCCGTCCGCCGCGGCCGTCCGGACCAGGTGCCGGTCACGACCGCGCCGAAGCCGCGCTGCACGAAGCAGCGATCGACGAAGAGCCGCGCCGGGCGTCGGTCCTCGCCGGGCGCCGGCCCGCTCGCGACGAGCGCCCGCAGCGTCTCGCGGACGGACTCGATCCCCGCTCCGGTCTTCGCGCTCGCGGCGACGATCGGCGCCTCGGCCATCGGCCCGCCCGCCAGCAGATCCCGCACCTCCTCGCGCGCGAGCTCGAGCATCTCCTCGTCGACGAGGTCGACCTTCGAGAGCACCACGAGGCCGCGCTCGATGCCGAGCAGCTCGCAGACCGCCCAATGCTCCCGGGTCTGGGGCATCACGCCCTCGTCGGCGGCGACGACCAGCATCACGAGATCGAGCCCGCTGGCCCCCGCCACCATCGTCCGGACGAAGCGCTCGTGTCCGGGCACGTCGACGAGCGCGATCCGCGGCGGTCGGAGGGCGGTAGGAGGGGCGACGTCGGAGGCGAGCGAGAGCGGCGCGAAGCCCAGCTCGATGGTGATGCCGCGGGCCTTCTCCTCGGGAAGCCGATCCAGGTCGCGGCCCGTGAGCGCCCGGACCAGGGCGGTCTTGCCGTGATCGATGTGGCCGGCGGTGCCGAGGACGATCCCGGGACCGGCGTCGTCGCCGCGACTCGGGCTCCCGGCGTCTCGGTCTGCAGGACGCGGGGCCATGAGCCGGCTCAGCGCGGCCCGATGCGGTCGGTGCCGAGATAGGGGACCAGCGCCTCGGGGATCCGGATGCTGCCGTCGGCCTGCTGGTGGTTCTCCAGGATCGCCACGATCGCGCGGGCGTTCGAGATGGCGGTGCCGTTCAGCGTGTGGACGAGCTCGTTCTTCTTCTCCCCCTCGCGGCGGAAGCGGATCTTGAGCCGACGTGCCTGGAAGTCCGTGCAGTTCGACGTGCTCGTGATCTCTCCCCACTCGCCCGCCTCGCCCCGGCCGGGCATCCAGGCCTCGAGGTCGAACTTGCGATAGGCGGGAGCGCCGAGGTCGGCGCTCGCGATGTCGATCACGCGGTAGGGGATCTCGAGCGCGTCGAAGATCTTCTGCTCGAGCCGCAGCAGCTCGGCATGCTGGGCCTCGGAGTCCTCGGGACGGCAGAAGACGAACATCTCGACCTTCGTGAACTGGTGCACGCGATACAGGCCACGGCTCTCGCGGCCATGGGCGCCCGCCTCCGTCCGGAAGCAGTGGGAGAGGCCCGCCAGGCGCAGCGGCAGCTCGCTCTCGGCCAGGATCGAGTCGGCGTAGAGGCCGCCGAGCGTGATCTCGGAGGTCCCGATCAGGCAGAGGTCGTGATCCTGGATCGAGTAGATCTGGCTCTCCTCGCCGCGCGGGCTGAAGCCGAGCCCCTCGATCACGTCGGGGCGGGCGAGGTCCGGCGTCACGACCGGGACGAAGCCCTCGGGCGAGAGCTGATCGAGGGCGAAGCGCTGGAGGGCGAGCTCGAGCAGCGCGGCCTCGCGCTTCAGGAAGTAGAACTTCTGCCCCGAGACCTTCGCCGCGCGCTCGAAGTCGACGAGGTCGAGGTCACCCGCGAGCGCGAGGTGGTCCTTCGGCTCGAAGTCGAAGTCGCGGGGCTCGCCCGACCGCGACAGCACGCGGAAGTCCTCCTCCTCGCCGCGCGGCGTCTCGGGATGGAGGAGGTTGGGCAGCCGGCGGAGCCCGCCCTCGAGCTCGGCCTCGCTCTCGCGGACCCGGTCCTCGAGCGCCGAGACCGCTTCCTTGAGCCGTCGGCCCTCGACCGTATGGGCCTCGCGCTCGGCGGCCTCGAGCTTCTTCTTGCCGGCCTTCTGATGCTCGTTGCGGAGGCGGTTGGCCTCGTTCAGCTCGTGCCGGAGCGCGAGCGTCCGCTCGTGGACCTCCGTGAGTGCGTCGAGGTCGACCGCGACGTGGCGTGCGCGACAGCTCTCGACGATCTCGTCTCGTCGCTCGAGGAGGGTGCGCGGGTCCAGCATGCGGGCGAAGGGAAGCATAGGGCCCCCCTGGTCGCCATTGCCCTGCCGGCGCGATCCGAGGGAAGGGGTCGGAGATCGATCGGGCGAGCGGCCAGGGGGCGCATCCCGATTCCGGACGAGGCATCCTGGGGGCTCTCACCCGACAGCAAGGAGCTCGCCTTGACCCGATCCCGATCCCGTCTCCAGGCCGTCCGCGTGGATCCGACCCGCAGCGCTCGCCCGCCGATCTTCGTCGAGTCGGTGCTCGAGGACCCCAAGGCCTTCCGGAGCCTCGTCGAGGAGAACGCGCCGTACGCGCCGGTCCAGCGCTATTTCGCGAACGAGGCCGAGGCCCGCTCGCAGTCGTCCCAGGGGCCGTCCGACGGGCCCATGATCATCGCGCCCAACTTCCGCGGGGACTGGGCCTACGCTGAGCCGCTCGTCGAAGGGGCCGAGCTCTTCCTGACGCATCCGCGCTTCGTCTCGGCGGCGGCCGAGCTCTTCGGCAGCCAGCGGGTCCGTCCCTTCGCCGTCTACGCCAACCTCACCTGGCAGCTGCCCTTCGCCCAGGGCGGCGGCCATACGGACGTGCCCGAGTTCCGCGGGATGAACAGGACGGCGCAGCCGACCTGGCTCCTGAACGCGATGGGACACTCGGGCCTCTTCGAGTCGGAGCGCCTCGACATCGCCACCGCCGTCGCGTGGTTCTACGAGGGCCGCGACGGCGGCTTCGACTACTGGCCCGACGGGCCGGATGGTGGACGACGGGTCCACGAAGGCGAGATCCACAACACGGCCATCGTCGGCGACAACGATCGGATGTTCCACCGTGTCCGGGCGGTGGGCGATCGCGCCGCCGGGCTGCCTCGGGGCCTGACGCTCGCCAGCCGTCTGGAGCATCGGGGCGGTGATCGCTGGCGGATCCAGGACGGCGAGCGGACGCTGGCGGAGCTCGCCTGGCCGGCGCTTCGGATCAGCGTGTCCTGGAAGGCGCTCGTCTTCGAGGATGCGGCGGAGGAGCAGGCCTACGATGCCCACACCGACGACCTCGACCTGGCGACGGTCCTCGATCGGTTCGAGGCCGACCTCGCGAGCCGGGGCATCGAGATGCCCCGGCCTGCCGCGCCGCTGCACGACGAGGCCTTCATCGACACGCTCTCGAAGGCCTACGTGAAGGCGCCCTCGAGCCTTCCTGCCTGAAGCGTCCACGCTAGAGTCTCGTCGAGCAGGGGCGCGTGAGCGGCCCCGTCCAGGAGGAATCGAGATCATGAATCGCATCGCTCGTCGATCCGGTGGGATCCCTGTCGCGGAGCGCGCGGACCGGTCGTCCGGGATCCGGGACGGCGTCCGGCTGTCCGTGCTCTCGGGTCTTCTCCTGCTCGCCAGCGCGTGTGCCGGCGGGATGGAGGAGCGCGTCACGGAGGCGCCCGATCCCGAGGCGACGGCGCTCGCACAGCAGGCCTCCCTGCTCTTCGGTCCGCTCCCCGAGGCGGCCCCGACGCCCGACAATCCCATCACGAAGTCGAAGACCGATCTCGGTCGCATGCTCTACTACGATGCGCGGCTCTCCAGAAACCAGGACATCTCCTGCAACTCCTGTCATCAGCTCGACGCCTTCGGCGTCGATGCAGAGGCGACCTCCCCCGGTCATCGCCGCCAGCGGGGAGACCGCAACTCGCCGACCGTGTACAACGCGGCCCTCCACGTCGCGCAGTTCTGGGATGGGCGCGCTCCCGACGTCGAGGCGCAGGCGAAGGGCCCGGTCCTGAACCCGATCGAGATGGCCTCCTCGTCGGAGGAGGCCGTCGTCGCGATGTTGAAGTCGATCCCCGGATACATGAGCGCCTTCGCCGAGGCCTTTCCGGAGGATGAGGACGCGATCACCTACGACAACATGGCCAAGGCGATCGGCGCCTTCGAGCGCAAGCTCATGACGCCGGGCCGCTTCGATCGCTTCATGGCGGGCGAGACCGGCGCCCTGACCCGTCGGGAGCGCCAGGGGCTCGAGACCTTCATCTCGGTCGGCTGCGCCACCTGTCATATGGGGCCGGCGCTCGGGGGCACGCTCTATCGCAAGATCGGATTCGTGATCCCCTACGAGACCGAGGACCCCGGTCGCGAGAAGGTGACGGGCCAGCCGAGCGACCGGCACGTCTTCAAGGTGCCGGCCCTGCGCAACGTCGCGGAGACCGCCCCCTACTTCCACGATGGGTCGATCGGGTCGCTGGAGGAGGCGGTCCGTCTGATGGGCTACCACCAGCTTGGCCAGGAGCTCGACGACGAGCAGGTGGCCGGGATCCTCGTCTTCCTCGCGAGTCTGACGGGCGAGGTCGACGAGGCCTACGTGGCGAAGCCGGTCCTGCCGGAGAGCGGGCCGAACACGCCGGCGCCCGACCCGAGCTGACCCGGACGCGACGGATGGCTGCGACGTTCCTGGCCCTCGGGCTGGCGCTGCTGGCCTCGATGGCCGGGGCCGCCCCGCCTCGGGCCGAGGCCGAGGCCGCGACCGAGGAGGCGGGGGGCGCCCGGCGCAGGGCGGCGGAGTCCGCCCGCTTCCATGGCATCGGTGATCTCGAGGGCGGACGCTTCGAGAGCGAGGCCCGATCCGTCTCCGCGGACGGTCGCGTCGTGGTGGGATTCTCGGTCGTGGACGACGAGGGGCGGACCGAGGCGGCGCTCTGGACCGAGGCCGCGGGGCTGGTCGGTCTCGGCGATCTTCCCGGCGGCGCCCCGCGAAGCCGAGCAGAGGCCGTCTCGGCCGATGGTGGGATCGTCCTGGGCACCGGTCAGTCGGACTCCGGAACGGAGGCCTTTCTCTGGCGGGCCGATCGGGGGATGATCGGTCTCGGCGACCTGCCGACCGGCCTCTTCTCGAGCGGCGGGATGGGGGTCTCGGCCAACGGAGACGTGGCCGTCGGTCACTCCCAGTCGATCCGCCTCACCCGCGCCGAGCTTCGATCCTGGCGATGGACCCGCCGCGAAGGCATGGTCGACCTCGGCGAGCTCGAGGGAGGGCGCCCGTCGAGCTCGGCCGAGGACGTCTCCGGCGACGGCCGGATCGTGGTCGGCGAGGCGGGCTCTCGGGCCGGGCGCGAGGCCTATCGCTGGACGACCGAGCAGGGCATGGTCGGGTTGGGGGACCTGCCGGGCGGCGCGTTTCGAAGCGGAGCGACCGCGATCTCGTCCGAAGGCCGCACGATCGTGGGGGAGGCGCTCTCGCGATCGGGTCCGGAGGCCTTCGTCTGGAGCGCGGATCGGGGGATGCGGGGGCTCGGTGATCTCCCGGGCGGCGCCTTCGCCAGCCGCGCCGAGGACGTCTCGGCGCGAGGCGGGATCGTCGTGGGCACGAGCGAGTCGGCCGAGGGTCCGGAGGCCTTCGTCTGGACGGCAGCGACCGGCATGCGCTCGCTGCGCTCCTGGCTCGCGGATCGCGGCCTCGAGCCGCCGACGGGCTGGCGGCTCGAGAGCGCGACGGGGATCTCCGCCGAGGGAGAGGTGATCGTGGGCTGGGGCCGGAATGCCGCGGGCGACCGGGAGGGCTGGGTCGCGATCCTGGATCTCCCGATCCCGGTGGAGGCCTCCGCGGACTAGCTGGGCCGACCCCTGGCGAACGATCGTTTGTTCGGTCAGACTTCCGGGTAGCATCGGCAAGTGGAAGAGGCCCGGGCGCTCGGGCTCACTGCGAGGGCGCTCCGTGACGCGGC
>CAYXLY010000157.1:8444-9570 GCA_964466005.1 uncultured Spirochaetaceae bacterium
CTCCGCCAGCCAGCGAGGATCCAGACCATGGCAGCCAGCCCCCTCCCCGTCCCCGAAGCGTTCCGTCTCGTCCATCCCGAGGACTACGCGCAGCACGGCTATCCCCACTCCATCTGGTCCCGGCTCCGGGCCGAGGAGCCCGTGTCCTGGCAGACCCAGACGGGCAACGCCATCGACTACTGGGCGATCACGAAGCACGCGGACATCACGGAAATCGGCAAGCGTGCGGACATCTTCCTGAACGGGCCCCGGCTGGTGATCCAGCATCTCGAGGAGGAGGTCAGCGACTTCCCCGCGACGCTGATCCAGATGGATCCGCCCAAGCACGGCGACTTCCGACAGATGGTGAGTCGCCGCTTCACGCCGCGGGCGCTGAAGAAGATCCACGACCCCATCGAGAAGATCGGCCGGGACATCGTCCAGAAGCTCTACGAGCGCGGCGACACCGGCGAGTGTGATTTCGTGAGCGAGGTGTCGGCGCCGCTGCCGATCGCCGTCATCGCCTGGCTGCTCGGCGTGCCCGAGAGCGATTGGAACATGCTCTTCGACTGGACGAACCGGACGATCGGCGCGGGCGATCCCGAGTACCAGGTGGAGGGCAAGACCTCGCGCGAGACGGTCATGGAGGCCCAGGCCGAGCTCTTCGGCTACTTCTCGAAGCTGGTGGCGGAGCGCCGTGCGAATCCCCAGGACGACCTCATCACCGTCTTCACGCAATGCGAGTACGAGGGCAAGCCGCTGAGCGACCTCGACGTGCTCACCTGGTGCTTCATCATCGTGATCGCGGGCAACGAGACGACCCGCAACGGCACGACCGGCGGCATGCTCGCCTTCATCGAGAACCAGCACGAGCTGCGCCGGCTGCAGGCGGACCCGAGCCTGCTTCCCTCCGCCGTCGAGGAGGTCGTCCGCTGGACGAGCCCGATCATCCACTTCGGGCGCACGGCGACCCAGGACTACCCGCTGCGAGACAAGGTGATCCGCGAGGGCGAAGCGGTCGCGCTCTTCTATCCGTCGGCGAACCGGGACGAGGCGGTCTTCGAGGACCCCTTCTCCTTCAAGATCGATCGAAAGCCCAATCATCATCTGGGCTTCGGGGTCGGGGAGCATTTCTGCCTCGGCGCTC
>CAYXLY010000158.1:0-9562 GCA_964466005.1 uncultured Spirochaetaceae bacterium
ATCGGCGCACTCCTGCTCGGAGCGTCCCTCTGCCAAACAGCGCTCCTGGATGATCTCGCCGGCCCGCCAACAGCTCGGCAGGTAGTTCTGGTGGGGCTCTGGACAGCGGGGCGTCCCGTCTTCCGTGAAGCGGACCTCCTCGAAGGAGCGGTACTCCTCTGCGCTTCCGTGTCCGGAGAAGACCTCGATCAGTCGTTGGCGCTCGGGGTCGTGGATCTCCGGCGTGAGCTGCTTGTCCCAGGCGGACCCCAGCGGCGTGTAGAATCCCCACGTCGTGCCATGCGGAATCACCAGCGAGTCGAAGCCCCAGTCGTCGAGCTTCGCGAAGAGCTCGGCGGGCGTCGCAGCCGATTCACGACAATCCTTCGGCAGCTCGCGCACCGGCACGCCGGACGGGCAGTCCGCTACGCCGGCCAGCTCGGCCTGATAGGTCGCCAGATCCAGCCCTCCGCCGTCCCGCGCGTAGAGCCCGTAGGCCCCCATCAGCAAGGGCGAAGGCATGGTGCTCTGGGCGCTGTCGATGCCGGCCGGAAGCCCTGCGGCGATGGGGCGGGTCGGGATCCGCGTATCGTCGAGGCCGCGCAGGATGACGTTCTTGTGCCCGTAATGATGCTCCGGCGTCATGCCGACCTGGGTCCACTCCCAACCGAGATAGGTGACGAGATCCGGATTCGTGCTGGAGCCGGCGATGTCGTTGCATTGACGAATCGCATCGATCGTCTCGCGCCAGCGTCGAGGCGTGAGCGTCACCGCGTGGTCGTTGATCGACCAGAAATCGAGCGAGGAGCAGTGGCGCGCGAAGTCGCAGGCATCCGAGACGGGATGCGCGCCGTCGCCACCGGACATCGGCAGACTCATGGTGAAGGCATCGAAGGAGAAGGTCGAGTGGACGTGGAGGTCGCCGAAGAGGATCTGCTTCGGTCGCGCGATTCCGGCGTCGAGCGCGGCCTCTCGGACCGCGCGCTCCTTCGCCTCGACCGTGGCCTCCGAGACCGGAGGGGCCGACGGGGAGCCGGCATGCCCGGTCCTGCCGAAGAGACCGATGCCCGCTCCGTAGACCACACCGAACACGAGGAGAAGGATCGCGACGACGCCTGCGAGCAGCTTCCGGATCAAGGGAGTCCTCCAGTGCGAGCCGGAGCCGCGCGACGACGGTGCGAGACCGGCGCGGTCGGATCGGGTCGAATCGGGTCGGGCATTCTAGCAGCCTTCTCCCGCTCGCTTCGCCTTCATCGCACTCTCTAGCGCGTCGGCCTTCAGCGCGTCGGCGCTCCGACGCGGCGCCGGATCTCCTCCTCGATCCGCCAGATCCGATCCTGTCCCCAGGTACAGAAATCCGGCCCCCGTGCATCGCCCAGGAGCCGGAAGCTGGGAACTCCCCAGAGTCCGAGCGCGAACATCTGCGTCCGATTCGCCTCGATCTCCGCCTCCCAGCCCGGCTGATCGAGCGCCGCCTCGGCCTCGCTCCAATCCAGACCGACTCGCTCGCTGACGAGACGCAGGCCCTCGTCGGTGCCCGTGTCGATGCCTTCCGCGAAGGCGGCCCGGGCGAAGCTCGCGAGATACTCGGCCTCGACGCCTCGACTCTTCGCGAGTGGAAAGAGCGAGAGTCCACGCTCGACCGGTCGACCGACCGGATCGCAGACCCGCCCGAAGTCGAGCCCCGCCGCCTCGGCCTCCCGCTTCGTGTCGAGCAGGATGTAGAGCCGCTTCGCGCGCGGCACCGGCAGGCCGCGCATCACCATGGGAAGCACCGGACGTTGGATCACGTCGACCGGAAGCCGGTCGGCCAGGGAGCGGACGCGATCCAGGGCGATCGCCGAGTAGGGGCTGCGCAGCGACGCATAGAGCTCGAGGCGGAATCGCGAGTCGGCCTGCACCTCCTGATCCCGGCCCCGGAAATCCGGCCGCTCGACCAGAGGCGGTCCCTCCCCGCCCGCCCGCGTCGCGCCGACCTCCTGCAAGCGCGCCTCGAGATGGCTCAGCCGATCGACGCCCCAATACCAGCCGCCTTCGTAGTAGAGCATCGCCCCGAGGTAATGCCCGCGGCGGGCGCGCTCCGCGTTGCCTTCCCGAATCGCCCGCGCTGCCTCGGGCTCGCTCGCTGCGGGTCCCTCCGCCAGCCAGCGGTCGAGCCGGGCCCCGTCTCCCTGCCATAACGCCTCGCCGACCGGCGCGACCCGGCTCGCGAAGCTCCCCTCGCGAATCGCGCCCGCCAGGATGCGGCTCGCCCGGGACACGAGCGACGCCTCCGGCGCCTCCCGCGCCGGCGCGAAGGCGAGCCCGTAGCCGGGTGCGACGTCCGCCGCATCCTTTCGCGCGTAGGCCTCGAGCAGCCGGCGCTCGGGCGCCGCCTCCTCCGAAGGCGCTCCGACGAGGCGCGGCTCGAGGACGACGTCATGGCGATCGAGGAGCTGCGGGAGCACCTGGGCGACCAGATGACCGTAGGGATCGTCGACCTGGTGGTAGTAGAAGAGCCGATGGGGCTCGCGCCGGACACGACGCCTCGCCTCGCGGAGCCGCCGGGCCGCGCCTCGAACGCCGTCACTCAACGCGAAGCCGATGAGCGGCGGGAGCAGGCGGCGGGTCACGTTCGGCATGGGAGGCTCTCCTGACGGGAGCGATGCTACCCGAGATGAAGCTGGGTTGGCGGACTGCGAGTCCAGCGCCGTCGCAGTCGCAGTCGCAGTCGCAGTCGCGATCACGGTGGCGGTGGCGATGGCGATGGCGGTGGCCACCGACCGAACGCCGTCCACCCGTCGCCGACGGATTCCGTTACGCTCTCGCGTCCCGATCGCGCTCCCGAGCGCGCCTCGAACGGAGAACCGAATCATGGACAAGCAGCAGCTCGAACGCCTCTTCGACCTCAGCGGCCGCGTCGCCGTCATCACGGGCGGCAGCCGAGGCATCGGACGCTCGATCGCCGAGGGCTACGCGCTCGCGGGCGCCCGGGTCGTGATCGCGAGCCGCAAGGCCGAGGCCTGCGAAGAGACCGTGGCGGCGATCGAGGCCGCCGGCGGAGAGGCCCTGGCCGTGCCGACCCACATGGGCGAGCTCGATCAGCTGAAGCGTCTCGCGGAGCGGACCCTCGACCATTTCGGCGCGATCGACATCCTCGTGAACAACGCGGCCAACGCGCTCGCGATGCCCTTCGCGCAGATGACGCCGGAGGCCTGGGAGAAGTCGCTCTCCGTCAACCTCCGCGGCCCGGTCTTCCTGACGCAGTATTGCCTGCCCGGTCTCGAGCGGAGCGACCATGCCTCCGTGATCCACGTCTCGAGCGCGGGCGCGTTCCTCTTCTCTCAGTTCACGCACATGTATGCAGCGGCGAAGGCCGGCCTGCTGGCCTACGTGCGCTCCAACGCCGCGGAGCTCGCACCGATGCAGATCCGAGTGAACGGCATCGCGCCGGGCACGATCGATACCGACATGGTCCGCAACAATCCGCCCGCGATGCAGGATGCGATGGCGAAGGCCTCGTTGATGGGCCGCGCCGCCCATCCCGACGAGCTCGTCGGAATGGCGCTCTTCCTCGCGAGCGATGCCTCGAGCTTCGTGACCGGAGCGACCTTCCACGTCGACGGAGGCCTGGTTCCCCGCTGAAGAGACGCCCCCCTCTCAGGGCGCCACGTCGTGGGGCCCCTCGAATCCGGCCGGCCGGTAGACGCCCAGACACAGGTTCTCGTGCATGCCGTAGGCGACCTCGCCCGTCTCGAGCTCGAAGCGGCAGAGCGTCTCGTTCAAGCTCGCGTAGCGAGACCGGTTCTCCTGACTGCTCATGTCGAAGACGAGACCTTCGACGACGTTCTCGCCCTTGTAGAAGCCATGCCCCCAGTCCTCCGACGGCATGTAGCCGGTGCCCGCAGCGAGGTAGACCGTCCGCAGCGGGACGCTCTTGAAGCGGAGGGGCTCGCGCCCCGGGCGGGCCAGCGTGGTCCGCGCCTCTCTCATCTCACGGGTGCCGGAGAGGTAGTCGATCTCGATCTGCGGCGGACCCCAATGCTCGATCTCGCCCCCGGAGCCGAAGGCGGGGACGAAGGCGGACTCCTCGAGCACGCGATTTCCGGCGTAGTCCTCGTCGAGAGAGACCTTGACCATGCCGCGGTCGAGCTGGAGGGGGATCCAGTTGTGATAGAAGCCCGCTCGCGCCGCCACGACGTCCTCGATCCGGATGCCCGGCGCCTCGGCCTCGCCGACGGGACGGATGCCCCAGGAACGGTCGCGTGCCCCCTGCCAGCGGGCCGGGTCGACCTCGTAGCGCTGGCCGGCCACCTCGAGCGTGCCCCGATAGGTTCCGACCTGCGCATAGCGGGAGACGTCCTGCGTGATCCGCGCACGGCTGCGCGTGAAGGACTTGGGCTCCTCGAGCGCCGGCACGGTGCCCTCGAAGAGCAGGTCGAAGGAGACCCCCCACTCGTTCTCGTCGCAGCGCAGCCGCAGGCTCTTCAGCCCCTCGACGACCTCGATCCGGAACGGGCCGACGCGGGTATCGGAGCGGTCGTGGCCCAGCTGGCGAGAGGCGCGCACGACGGTCTGCTGATCGCCGTGGGAGATCGCCACGAAGGCGTCGGTCACGCCGAGATTCGGGTACTGCCCCATCCCCGCGACCAGGAAGAGCTCGTCGCTGGAGGCGTGGCAGTTGAAGTAGTAGCGGTCGTAGAAGTTCCGATCGCTCGTGAACACGTAATCGAAGGTGTCGGTCGTCTGGTGTGCGAGATACTCGTCCATCGGGCTGATCGGCATCGGGTCCTCCTCGAGCTCCGCGTGGACCGCGGGCGCTGTCGTCGCGGGTGGCCGCGGGTGGCCGCGGGTCGCCGATTCTAACGCCTCGCGCGCGGCGGCGAAGGGCGAATGCATTTCGGAACGCGGCCGCCTCCGTCGGTCGTCGGGTCGGAGACGGGGTCGGGCTCCGGACGAGCGCCGCTCCCGCGGACGGGGGCGCCCGGCCCGGGAGACGCGAGGACGGGACGCCGCACACGATGATGTAGACTCGAGGCTCGGCTCGTCGGGAGCCCGTGCCCGGGGAGACGGACCGATCGAGACGGGCCGCCAGAGGAGGAGCGTCATGACCTCGACCGAGATCGCCCATCCGCAGATCGACTTCGCCGTCGACGAGGTCCCCGAGCTCCACGACGTCCTCGCGGACCTGCGCGAGCGGGCGGCCGTCGTGCCGATCCGCTATCACGGCGGAGTCGCCTATCTCATCACGCGCTTCCAGGAGCTCCAGGCGGCCTTCTCCGACGACGACACGTTTCCGTCCTCGGCGGCCTATCTCCGGCATTCGGGCCCCGTCATGGGCAGGACGATCCAGTGCATGGGCGGCGAGGAGCATCGCCGCAATCGAGGCCTCGTCTCGAAGGCCTTCCGCCCCCGGCTGATGCAGGATTTCGTCGAGACCTTCCTGGAGCCTGTCGCGACCCGGCTCGTGGACTCCTTCGCGCTCGAAGGAGAGGCGGATCTCGTTCGCGACTACACGACCCGCTATGCCTTCACCGTGATCACCCGTCTGCTCGACTTCCCGCCGACGGACTTCGAGCAGCTGAAGCGCTGGGGTGACGGGCTGCTGGAGTTTCCCTGGAATCCCGAAGGCGCTCAGCAGGCGTCGATCGAGTTCACCGACTACCTCAGGCCCATCGTGGAGGCCCGCCGCCAGAGCCCGGGCGAGGATCTGCTCTCCTCACTCGCGACCGTCGAGGTCGAGGGGGAGCGACTGAGCGACGAGGAGATCTTCTCCTTCGCCCGCCTGCTCTTTCCGGCGGGCGCCGATACGACCTACCGCGGCCTGGGCAGCCTGCTCTACGCCGTCTTGACCCATCGCGACGTCTTCGAGGCCGTGCAGCGCGATCCCGAGAAGATCCCGCAGGTCGTCCACGAGTCGCTCCGCTGGGAGCCTCCGACGGCGCTGCTGCCGCGCTTCGCGCCCAAGGACGTGACCTGGGCGGGCACCGGGATCCCGGCCGGCTCGGAGGTCATCTTCGGGATCACCTCGGCGAACCGGGATCGGGAGATCTTCGGGGAGCCGGACCGCTTCGACCCCGGGCGCCCCGAGCGCGACTTCCTCAGCTTCGGGCACGGGCTGCACTTCTGCCTGGGCTCGCATCTGGCCAGGCGCGAGATGGAGGTCAGCCTCCGGATCTTCGCCGAGCGACTGCCCGACCTCGAGCTGCAGGACCCCGAATCCGTTCGGATCACGGGGACGGTCCTGCGCGGACCGCAGTCTCTGCCCGTGCGCTTCGCGCCGCGCTGAGATCCGATCTCTCAGCCTCTCAGTCGACCGCGTCGAAGCCCTTCAGGCCCTGGAAGCGCTTGACGTGCCAGTCCGCGTCTCCGAAGAGCCCGTTCAGGACACGCAGTCGCTTGAAGAAGAGACCCTCGTCCTGCTCGTCGGTGACGCCGATGCCGCCGAAGAGCTGGATGGCGCTCTCCTGGACGAACCAGCCGCCATCGGACATCTGAAGCTTGGCTGCCGAGATCTCCGCCTTGCGGACCTCCGGATCGGGGTGATCGGCCTGGATGGCCGCCAGGATCATGGCCGACTTGCAGAGCTCGGCCTCCGCATACATGTCGGAGGCGCGGTGCTGGAGCGCCTGAAAGACGCCGATCGGGACTCCGAACTGCTCGCGTTCCTTGAGGTAGGCGACCGTGCGCTCGAAGAGCTCCTGGACCTGGCCTTGACCCTCGGCACAGGCGGCCGCCGCGCCGAGATCGATGACCCGCTCGATCGCCGCGTGGGCCTCGCCCTCGCGACCGAGGAGCCGGTCCGACCCGACCTCGACGCCGTGGAATCGGAGCACGGCCGTCCGCTGACCGTCCATGCCGGGGACGCGGATCCGCTCCAGCCCCGGCGCGTCCCCGTCGACGACGAGCAGCGAGAGACCG
This sequence comes from uncultured Spirochaetaceae bacterium, assembly GCA_964466005.1. Lineage (GTDB taxonomy): Bacteria > Myxococcota_A > UBA9160 > UBA9160 > UBA4427 > UBA4427. Next base: position 6,880 of record CAYXLY010000158.1, read on the forward strand.
GACTCGTCGAACTGTCCACCAGCGGTGCGAACGGCGACGACGATCTGGTCCGCAGCGTGCCCGTTCAGGACCCAGACCTTCTCGCCCGAGATCCGGAATCCGTCGTCCGTCTTCTCCGCTCGCGTCGTGCAGTCCGACAGCTCGTAGCGGCTCTGCCGCTCCGCATAGGCGAAGGCGAGCGAGGTCTGCCCCTCGATCATCGGCGTCAGGAAGGAATCGCGCTGCGCCTCGCTGCCGAGCTCCGAGAGGAGGCTGCCTGCGAGCACGACCGAAGCGACATAGGGCTCCGGAACGAGGCCCCGGCCGAGCTGCTCGAGGATCAGCGCCACGTCGACGAAGGATCCGCCGAAGCCGCCCTGCTCCTCGGGGAGCGCGATCGCGAGCCAGCCCTGCTCGGCCATCTTGGCCCACATCGAGGGCTCCCAGCCCTGCTCCGTATCGCGCAGCTTCCGGAATCGCTCGACCGGCGACTCCTGGGCCACGAACTTGGCGACCTGGTCGACGATCATCTGCTGTTCTTCGGTGAGATCGAAATTCATGGTCTCGTCCTCGTGCCTAGAGCGTCGGGAGCCGAAGCATCTGCTTCGCGATGATGTTCTTCTGGATCTCGTTCGAGCCGCCGTAGATCGTCGCTGCGCGCAGGTAGTTGAACTGCGAGGCGACCGACTGCTGATCGAGGGGCAGCGCCTCCTCGGGCGAGTCGAGCCATCCCAGCGCGTTGTGTCCCATGGCGTCCATGCAGAGCTCCAGCGTCTCCTGCTGCATCTCGGTTCCGACGATCTTGAGGACCGAGCTCTCGGCGCCGGGCGCGTGGCCGAGCTGAGCGGCCGAGAGCGTGCGCAGATTCAGGATCTCGATGGCGCGGAGGCGCATCTCCTTGCGCGCGATGCGTCGCCGGAAGTCCGGATCGTCGAAGAGCGTGCCGTTTCCGACCGGCGTGCGCTGCGCGATCTCCTTCGCCTTCTTCAGTCCGCGCGCCGACTCCGGTACGCCGCCGATGCCCGTGCGCTCGTGCCCGAGCAGCGCCTTCGCCATCGTCCAGCCGCCATTCTCGGGTCCGACCCGGTTCGCCTGCGGCACGCGGGCATCCTTGAACCACGTCTCGGAGAAGGCCAGGGTCCCGCCCGTCGTGAGAAAGGGCTTCACCTCGATCCCGGGCGTGTTGTGCACGTCCGCCAGCAGGAAGGTGATCCCCTCCTGCTTCTTGCCCTCGCTGCTCGTCCGACAGAGAAGGAAGATCCAGTCGGCATATTGGGCGTAGGTCGTCCAGGTCTTCTGGCCGTTCAGGACGTAGTCGTCTCCGTCCTTGTCTGCCCGAAGCTGCAGGTTCGCGAGATCCGAGCCCGCGTTCGGCTCGGAGTAGCCCTGGCACCAGACCTCTTCGCCCGAGAGGATCTTCGGGAGGAAGCGGGCCTTCTGCTCGTCGCTCCCGTACTGGATCAGCAGCGGACCGACCATGGAGAGACCGAAGGGAGAGAGGCCGGGCGCGTTCGCGCGCACGCACTCCTCCTGGAAGATCGATCGCTGGGCGAGATCCCAGCCCGTGCCGCCGACCTCGGCCGGCCAGTTCGGAGCGACCCAGCCCTTCTCGTAGAGGATGCGGTGCCACTCCATGATCTCGGAGTGCTCGAAGTTGCGGCCGTCTTCCGCCTTCTTGCGCATCTCCGGAGGCATCGCCTCGGAGATCCAGCTCCGGACCTCCTCGCGGAAGCGGTTCTGCTCGGGTGTATAGGAAAGCTCCATGAACGGGTCCTCCGTCGAACGAATGCCGGGATCTCTGCGTCGGGCACGCCGTGGAGAGTCGGTCGACCCTCCCCGCTCGAGGCGCCCGCGATGTCTCTCGAATTCGGAAAGCGCAGGGGAACCGGGCTCTCGGAGAGGCCCGTTCTCGCGCCCTTGCAGGATAACGACCCCGTCGCAGGCCGGGAGGGGCCGGTCATGACCCGAAGTCAAGCCCGCGCCCGCTCTGCACCCGCGGCACCCGCGGTGAGAGCAGCCCGTGGAAGCCTCCCCGTCGTCGCCTCTCTACCCGCCTTCGAGTGCAGCTCCCCGGCGGCTCTCCGATCCATGCACCGCTAGAACTCGACGTTCGGTACGTCGCGGGCTGCCTCCGGGGCCTCGAAGTAGGTCTCCGGCTCGAAGCCGAAGACGCCCGCCATCAGGTTCGTCGGAAAGCGCCGGATGGTCGTGTTGTAGGCGCGGACGGCGTCGTTGTAGCGCATGCGAGCGACCGCCAGCCGGTTCTCGGTGCCCTCGAGCGAGTCCTGGAGGCGCAGGAAGTTCTCGTTGCTCTTGAGCTCGGGATAGCGCTCCACCACGCCGACCAGCCGCGAGAGCGAGGCCGACAGCGCGTTGGCGGCCGCGATCTGCTCCCCGCGATCGGTCGCGACCTCGATCCGGTTGCGCGCCTGGGTCACGGCGGTGAGCACCTCCCGCTCCTGGCCTGCGAATCCCTTCACGGTGTTGACCAGGTTCGGGATCAGGTCGTTGCGACGCTGGAGCTGGTTCTCGACCTCGCTCCAGGCGGCATCGACGGCCTCCTGCTGCGCCACCATCGTGTTGTAGCCGCAGCCCGAGGTGGAGAGTCCGATCAGGAGCGCCCAGGCGATGCGCAGGGCCGCCCGCGGCCGCGGCCGACGAGCCGCCTGCGGTCCGAGTCCCTGCTCGATGGTTTCGATCGTCT
>CAYXLY010000159.1:0-9551 GCA_964466005.1 uncultured Spirochaetaceae bacterium
GATCTACACGTACTGACACACTCTTTCCCTACACGACGCTCTTCCGATCCGAACCGAGGGCATGGCTCAGGCCATCCCGCCTGCGAGAGCCTGCTTCAGCTTGTTCGCCAGCTGATTGGCGAGCTCGTGGACCCGGACCTCGTCCCGTCCCTCGACCATCACGCGGGCCTTGAGCTCCGTTCCCGAGTAGCGGATGAGGACCCTTCCCGCGTCGCCGAGCTCCTCCTCCACCTCGGCGATCGCATCCTGCACGCTCGAGAGCTCTTCGAGGGGGCGCTTCTCGGCTACGCCCACGTTGACCGTGATCTGGGGGAGGCGCTCGAAGCCGTCGTTGAGCCCGGACAAGGGCCGGCCGCTTCGCGCCATCAACGCCAGCACCTGCAGCGAGGACATCATGCCGTCTCCGGTGGTCGAGTCGTCGAGGAAGAGGATATGACCCGACTGCTCGCCCCCGAGGTTGAAGTTGCCGCGTCGCATCTCCTCGACGACATAGCGGTCCCCGACCGCCGTGCGCACCAGCGCGACGCCGAGGGTGGCCAGTGCGCGCTCGAGACCGAGATTGCTCATGACCGTGGCCACGACGGTGCCTCCCCGCAGCGAGCCCCGCGCCACCATGTCCCGCGCACACAGCCACATGAGGAGATCGCCGTCCAGGATCTGGCCCTTCTCGTCGATCACGACGACCCGATCCGCGTCCCCGTCGAGCGCGATCCCCACGTCGGCCCGGACCTCGCGGACCCGGGCGGCTGCCCGCTCCGGATGGAGCGAGCCGCACTCGTCGTTGATGTTGCGTCCGTTCGGCTCACAGCCGATCTCGAAGACCTCGGCGCCGAGCTCGCGGAGGACGGTCGGGCCGACGCGATAGCCCGCGCCATGGGCGCAGTCGATCACGATCCGCAGTCCTTCGAGGGTGAGCTCGCGGGGGAAGCTGTTCTTCAGGTAGACGATGTAGCGGCCTCGGGCATCCTCGATCCGGGCGGCCTGGCCGACCTCGTCGGGAGGCACCGTCGACCGCGAGAGCTCGCCGCTGGCCACGAGCTGCTCGATCCGCGCCTCCTCGGCATCGGGCAGCTTGAAGCCGTCGGCGGCGAAGAACTTGATGCCGTTGTCCTGGTAGGGGTTGTGGCTGGCGGTGATCATCACGCCCGCGTTGCAGCGCATGTCCCGCGTCAGGAAGGCCAGCGCCGGCGTCGGCACGGGGCCGACCTGAATCACGTTCACGCCCATCGAGCAGATCCCCGCGGCCAGGGCATCCTCGAACATGTAGCCGGACAGGCGCGTGTCCTTGCCGATCAGGATCCGATGCCGACCGCCGGTGCGCTCGCGAAAGACGTGCGCGATGGCCCGACCGAGCGCGAGCGCGATCTCCGGAGTCATCGGGTGGACGTTGGCCGTTCCCCGGACGCCATCGGTTCCAAAGAGCTTGCGCGGCAGCGCCTCGCTCATGCCTCTTCCTCCCCTTCCGTCTCGGCGGGAGCCGGAATCGGCTCCGGCACGGGATCCGCCTCGATCCGGACCTCCACCTGTACGGGGGCGCCCTGCTCCACCCAGACCGTTCCGCCCCCGAGCACCGGACGCACCTCCAGCGTCTTGCTTGCCGCCAGTCCGGAGACGTCGATCGGCTCGGTCACGACCTCCCCGAGCCGCTCCACCTGGCTGCGGGCGCCTTCGACCCAGATCCGAGCCGGCTCGACGGTCGCACCGGCGAGATGGAAGCCGGGCGCGGGCGTTCCCGTCACATCGGCACGCACCGGGACCGCCTTGCGGCCTCTTTTCTCGAAGCGAACCTGGATGCGGGAGGGCGAGTAGCCGACGAAGGACGAGCCCGTCGGATGCTCGATGGCCTCGACGTCGACCTCGTAGACCGCGATCCCGGGCTTTCCCCCCCGCGCGTCGATCCGGTATTTCAGCTGGCTCGGATCCAGGTTCCGCAGGGCGGCTCGGCTTCCGCGCAGACGCACGTGGACCGCATCGGAGCTCTGGTCGGTGATCACCAGGCTCTCCTCCACGCCGACGAGCTCGACCGGCACGTCGAAGGATCGGGTGATGTTGGAGGTGCCCTGGGCGACCGCCCAGATGAAGACGCTGATGGCCAGAGCCAGGATGAGGACCCCTGGCCTGAGATTCTGAAAGCGCGACGCCATGGGCCGCTTTCCCCCCTGAGCCCGACGGATCGGGTCAGCTTGCCGTCGCCTGACCGGGCTCCTGGCCTTCCGCCACCTCGAGACCGCCGAGCATCTCGGCCTCGTTCGGGAGCTCCTTGCGCTCGCCGCCCAGGATATCGCGGAGCACCACCCGCAGCCGCGGCGCATCGAGCCCCCGCAACATCTCTCCACCGAGCACGACCGAGATCTTCGCGGTCTCCTCGGAGACCACGATCACGAGCGCATCCGTCTCCTCCGTGATCCCCACTGCGGCGCGATGTCGCGTCCCGAGCCCCTCGGGCAGGTCGGTGCGAAGCGTCAGGGGGAGGATGCATCCGGCCGAGGCGATGCGTCCCTCCTGGATCACGACCGCGCCGTCGTGCATCGGCGAGGAGGGCTGGAAGATGCTCGTCAGCAGATCCTTCGAGAGCTGCGCGTCGACGGAGACGCCGGCCTCGATCAGATCGCCGAGATTGCTCTCGCGCTCCAGCACGATCAAGGCGCCATACCGCCGCTGCGAGAGCGTCCCCGCGGCGCGCACGATCTCCTCGACGACCTGCAGCTCCTGCTCGGCCGAGAAGGACGGGAAGAAGCCGCGTCCGACCCGGGCCAGCGCTCGCCGGATGTCGTTCTGGAAGAGGATCACGATGATCAGGACGGCCGAGCCGAGGAATCGCTCGAGGATCATCCCGAGCGCCGCGAGCTGGAAGAGCTCCGAGGCCAGGGACAAGGCGATCAGGACGATCAAACCCACCAGGATCTGGATCGCGCGCGTGCCTCGAATGAGGAGCAGGAGCCAGTAGATCCCCGCCGTCACGAGCAGGATGTCGATCGTGTCTCGGAAGGGATCGAAGCGGGAGTTGAAGAACTCCGCCAGGTCCAGCCCGAAACCCCACAACACCTCGATCACGCTACCGCCCCCGTCTCCCGCCGATCGCCTCGGTCAGCTCGGCATCGGCTCGGGATCGGGAATCGGATTGCCGGCCTGGCCGCCCGATCGATCCGATTCCTCCGACCGCTCGCCCCGCGAGTCGGGCCGGACGCCGACCCCCTCCGGCGAGGCGGGCGAGGCGGGCGAATCCGGCCGCAGCTCCGGAAGGGACTCGCCGCGCAGGATCACCTCGAGCTGGGGTCTCTCCAGCGTCTCGCGCTCGAGCAGGGCCTCGGCGATCCGGTCGAGCTTCTCCCGGTTGTCGAGCAGCAGCTGTCGGGCCTCCGCATATTTCTTGGTCAGGATGCCGCTGACCTCGTCGTCGATCTCGCGCGCCTTCTGCTCGCTGTAGTCCTTGCGCGAGACGAGATCACGCCCGAGGAAGACGTCTGATCCGGAGTCCGAGTAGGAGACCGGACCGAGCTCCTTGCTCATGCCGTACTCGGTGACCATGCGGCGCGCCCAGCTGGTCGCCTGCTGCAGATCGTTGGAGGCGCCCGTCGAGAAGTGATCGAAGACGATGTCCTCCGCCGCCCGGCCGCCCATCGCGTACCGGATCACCGCGAAGAGCTGGTCCTGGGTGTAGTTCAGGCGATCCTCCTCGGGCAGCGTCTGAGTGAGTCCCAGAGCCATGCCGCGCGGAATGATCGTCACCTTGTGCACCGGATCGGAATGCTCGGGCGTGAGCAGCGCGACCAGCGCGTGGCCGGCCTCGTGATAGGCCGTGATGCGCTTGTCCTCGTCGGACATGATCATGCTGCGTCGCTCGGCGCCCATCAGGACCTTGTCCTTGGCGTTCTCGAAGTCCTGGTGAGCGACGCGAGTCGCGTTGCGCCTCGCGGCCAGCAGCGCGGCCTCGTTCACCAGGTTCTGGAGGTCCGCCCCCACGAAGCCCGGCGTGCCCCGCGCCTGGACCTCGAGGTTCACGTCGTCGGCGAGCGGGACGCGCCGCGTGTGGATCTTGAGGATCTCGAGACGTCCTTTCAGGTCCGGCCGCGGCACGACCACACGGCGATCGAAGCGCCCGGGACGCAGCAGCGCCGGATCGAGCACGTCGGGCCGATTCGTGGCCGCGATCAGGATGACGCCCTCGTTGCTCTCGAATCCGTCCATCTCGACGAGCAGCTGGTTCAGGGTCTGCTCGCGCTCGTCGTGTCCACCGCCCATGCCGGCGCCCCGATGCCGGCCGACGGCGTCGATCTCGTCGATGAAGATGATGCAGGGGGCCTGCTTCTTGCCCTGCAGGAAGAGATCGCGCACCCGGGAGGCTCCCACGCCGACGAACATCTCGACGAAGTCGCTGCCCGAGATCGAGAAGAAGGGCACGCCGGCCTCGCCGGCGACGGCGCGCGCGAGCAGGGTCTTGCCGGTGCCGGGCGGACCGACCAGCAGCACGCCCTTCGGAATCCGGCCTCCGAGGCGGGTGAACTTCTTCGGCTCCCGAAGGAACTCGATGATCTCCTCCAGCTCGGTCTTGGACTCCTCGATCCCGGCGACGTCCTTGAAGGTGACCGATTGCTGGTTCTCGGTGAGGAGCCTGGCCTTCGACTTGCCGAAGCTCATGGCCTTCCCGCCTCCGCTCTGCATCTGGCGGATGAAGAAGACCCAGAGCCCGATGAAGAGGACCAGGGGGAACCACATGATGAGGATCTGACGCCAGAAGCTGCCCTCGTCGCGGGGCTTCGCCTCGGTCCGGATTCCCTGGTCCTCGAGCTGGGCCAGGAGATCGTTCGTGATGGCGGTCGGCGGGGCGTACGTCGTGAACTTGCGCCCGTCCATGTACTTGCCCTGGATATGGCCTTCCTCGATCGTGACGGCCTCGACCTGACCCGTCCGCACGCTCTCCATGAACTCGCTGTAGGCGACGTTCGGCGGCGCGGACTCGTTCTGCTTGAGGGTCGTGAAGAGCAGGAGCATCACGACCAGGATCACGACCCAGAGGGCCAGGTTCTTGTAGAATTGCTGATTCACGCGTTGCTCCGATCGCCGTGCACGGGGCAGCCCCGAGTCTCGAGCCACTCGGCGGTCCCGAGGCCGCTCCATCCCTCTCGGCGATCTGCCGAAGGCGGGAGCGCGGTCTCGCGGCCCGATCGAGCCTGCGACCCGCGTCTCCCGAGTAGGACCCTGGGATCAGGGACGGGGTTCAGCAAGGCTGCCCCAAGCCATTCGGACCTCCTGGACGCGCGGGAGGCCCTGGAGTCGCTGTAGGCGCTCCAAGCCCCTCGCTCTCGTGAGGCGCTCGTCTCGCCCGCGAGGCCCTGCTCGGACGGAATCTCCCGAGGAGACGTCCTGCGGGCGGCACAGGCGTGCAAGCCCCTTCGCGTCGGTGTCCTGGCGTCCGTATCCCTGATCTCCTGCTGCTCCCTGATCCGGGGTGGCCGCGGGCCGGCGCCCGGGGCCTGGAAAATCCGTTCAATCTCGCCCGAGTACCGTAGCATTCCCGATCGGCTGGAACCCGTTGCGGCTCGAGCTGCGTTCGAGGATGAAGACCGCGTCACCGCGACGGAGTCGGATCCCCCTGGGCAGCTGCAACACCTTGTCCCGTCCCACGCTTCTCCCGCGTCGCAGGAACTCGAGCACGCGCTCCAGATGCGTCCTCGAGAGATCCCGCCCGAGGCCTCCCTCGATCAGGGCCCGCCGTGCCAGACGTCGCGCGAGCGCCTCCGGCATCTCCGGCCAGCCCTCCATCGCGATCCGGATCTCCGAGGGACGCACGTCGATCCGATCCCGGGCGGCGATCTCCACGAGCTGGTCGATCCACTCCAGATCCCTCCTCTGCGCTTCGGCCAGACTACAGAGGGTCCTGAGGAGACGCGGATTGAAGTTCGAGGCCAGCTCGGGCAGCCAATCCAATCGGAGCCGATTGCGCGCGAAGCGGCGATCGACGTTCGACTCGTCCTCGCGCCACTCGAGCGCACGTGCCCGGGCCCAGCTTCGCAGTGCCTCCCGCTCGATCTCCAGCATCGGCCGGATCCAGCGGCCGTCGGGGCTCATGGGCGCCATCGCCGCGAGACCCTCCGGTCCCGTGCCGCGCAGGACGCGCAGAAGAACCGTCTCGGCCTGGTCTCCGGCGTGGTGGGCGGTCGCGATCCAGCGGCAGCCGGCCTCCTCCGCGATCGACTCCAGGGCCTCCCGTCGTCCGCGGCGCGCGGCCTCCTCGAGGCTCGGCCGCTCGCGACTCGAGCGCCCCTCGCGCTCGCGCTCCGGGTCGATCGCGCGCTGGAAGAAGGCAAGCGCCGCGGCGCGAGCCCGGTCCCCGATCCAGCGGGCATCCTCCGCCGAGGCCGAGCCTCGGAGTCCATGGTCGACATGGCCCACGACGAGCTCGAGCTCGAGAGGCCCGGCGAGCTCTCTCAGGATCTCGAGAAGCACCGTCGAGTCGAGGCCGCCCGAGGCCGCGACGAGAACGCGGCCGCTCCGGACCCCGAGCCTCTCGAGCGATCTCTGCACCTGCGATCGCGGCATGGGGCGACGATAGCGGGCCCCGTCCCCGACGAGGCCACCGTGGGTTGGGCGGCCGCGTGCCCCTCGGTACCCTTCGCGATCGCATGTCCCGTCCGCCCTCTCCCTCGGATCCCTCGGAGTCGAGCCCGACAGATGGAGCCGAGCCCGCTCCGGGTGCCGGGCGGAGCGATCCCACGTCCGCGCCCGCGCCCGCGTCCGGGTCCGCTCCGACGCGCGAAGGGCTCGGAGCTGCGGCCGCCTCACCCGTCCACAACGCGGGCGCCTGGGTGACGCGCTGGGCGCGCCGCCGCCCCGGTCATCTCGCGTGGGCCGACGAGAGCCGACGCTGCAGCTGGTCGGAGGCCGCCGACCGCGTGCGACGGCTCACCGGCTGGCTCGAGGCCCGAGGCATCGGCCCCGGGGACCGCGTCGCCCTCTGGCTCGGCAATCGGGGGGCCCTGCTCGAGGCTCTCTTCGCCAGTGCGCGCCTCGGGGCCATCGTGCTGCCCGTGAATGCACGCCTCACTCCGATCGAGGTGGCCTTCCAGCTCGACGACTCGGCCCCGAAGCTCCTGCTGGTCGAGCGCGCCTGGGAGTTCCGCGCCCGCGCCGCCCTGGCGATCGCGAAGGGTCCGCCGCCTGCGATGCTCTGCGTCGGGGAAGCCTTCGGCGATGCGGGCGGCGTCGAGGGCGGCCTCGGGGCGGATGGCTCGAGAGGGGCCGGCGACCGGTCGATGCGCTCGGGGGCCGACGCGACGGATCGCGACGTCGGCCGCGACGTCAGCCGCGACGCCTACGAGGACGCTCTGTCCGCCTCGCCCCCGAGCGACCGCTGCGAGCCGGTCTCCCCCGATGCGCCGATGATCCTGATGTACACATCGGGAACCACGGGCAAGCCGAAGGGCGCCCTCCTCCCGCATCGCAAGGCCTTCTACAACAGCCTCAACGCCCAGCTCTGCTTCGACCTGCGCGCCGCCGACCGGATGCTCGTCGCCGCACCGCTCTTCCACTCCCTGGGACTTCAGATCCTCGCCCTGCCCGCCCTCTACGCGGGCGCAGCGGTCGTCCTCGAGGATCTCCAGGGGGGATTCGATGCACGGCGCGTGTGGTCGACGATCCTCCGCGAGGAGATCACCTGTCTGGGCGGCGTGCCCACCATGCACGAGCGATTGCTGCAGGCTCTGCAGGCCGGCGATCCCGTGTCCCGGGTGCCTCACCACCTCCGCTTCGCCTTCACGGCGGGCGCCGCGGCTCCGCCCGGACTGATCCGGGCCTTTCACGAGCACGGACTCCTGATGAAGCAGGGCTATGGGCAGACCGAGACCTCGCTCCTGACCTGCCTCGAGCCGGAGGACGCGCTCGCGAAGGCCGGCAGCGTCGGTCGTCCGGTCTTCCACGCGGATCTCCGGCTCGTCGACCCCGTCACGATCGAAGGCCCCGTCGACGGCTGGCGCGACGTAGAGCCCGGGGAGATCGGGGAGATCGTCGTGCGCGGACCGATCACGATGCTGGGCTACTGGCGGCGTCCCGAGGAGACGGCGGACACCCTGCGCGGGGAGTGGCTGCGGACGGGAGATCTGGCGACGCAGGACGGGGACTCGGACGTGACGCTCGTGGGACGCGCGCGGGAGATGTACATCTCGGGCGGCGAGAACGTCTATCCGGCCGAGGTCGAGGCCACGCTGATCGAGCACGAGGCCATCGCCGAGGTGGCCGTGATCGGGATCCCGGATCCAGAGTGGGGGGCCGTCGGCAGGGCGCACGTCGTGCTGCGCGAAGGCGCCGACTGCTCGGCAGCGGACCTGGGCGATTGGCTGGACGAGCGCCTGGCTCGCTTCAAGCAGCCGCGTGAGATCGTCTTCGAGGCGGCGCTTCCACGCACCGCCAGCGGAAAGATCCAGAAGCACCGGCTCCGTCCGCGCGGAGTCGACCGCGAGCCCGGCTGCGTTGGCCCGCCCCCCCGGAGGCAGTAGGATCGAGCCCATGGACCCGCGCGCCGTCCGGACATTCTGTCGCCTCTGCGAGGTGGGCTGCGGCCTCGAGGCCGACGTCGACGGCGAGGGCCGTCTGGCCTCGCTGCGTCCGGACCGCAGCCACCCCATCCATGCCGGCTTCGCCTGCCACAAGGGTCTGCTCACGCTCGAGGTCCACCGCGACCCGGATCGGCTGAACGCGCCGCAGCGCCGGAGCGCCTCGGGCGGCTTCGAGCCTGGGGACTGGGACGGCGCGATCCAGGACATCGCCACCCGGCTGCAGACCCTCCTGGATCGACACGGCCCCGAAGCCCTCGCCCTCTACATGGGCAACCCCTCCGCCTTCAACGCGCTGGGCTCGCTCTCCGCCGGAATGTTCGCCCACACGCTCGGCATCGAGCGGCTCTTCAACGCCGGCACACAGGACTGCTCCAACAAGTTCGCGGTGAGCGAGATCCTGTACGGATCGGCGGAGATCCATCCCATCGCCGATCTCGACCACACCGATCACGCCCTGCTGATCGGCACGAATCCCCGGGTCAGCAAGCTCTCCTTTCTCTCGACCTCCGACCCGGTGGGTACCCTGCGCGCGGCGCGCGCCCGGGGCGCCCGGATCCGCTTCGTGAACCCTCTCGCCCTGGAAGACCTGCGCGACGTGGGAGAGACGATCCAGATCCGTCCCGACTCGGATGCCTATCTCCTCGCCGCCCTGCTCTGCGAGATCGAAGCGACCTCGCGCTTCGACGAGCGGGCGCTCGAAGGCGTGCGACACGTCGACCGGCTGCGCGCGTTCGTGAGACGCTTTCCCCCGGAGAGGGTCGCGGGTCTCGTGGGCCTCGACCCCGAGACCCTCCGCAGCCTGGCGCACGAGTTCGCCGACGCGCCCACCGCCTCGATCCACGTGTCGACGGGCGTCAACATGGGACGGCAGGGCGCGCTCGCCTACTGGCTCGCCCAGATGCTCAGCCTCGCGACCGGCAACCTGGATCGACGCGGAGGCAACATCGTCCCGGCCCGGGCCGTCCCTCCGATGGGGCCCGTGGGCGAGGGGGCGATGAT
>CAYXLY010000160.1:0-2004 GCA_964466005.1 uncultured Spirochaetaceae bacterium
GTCGGCCTCGGCAGGGGGCCTCCCCTTCCGCTGGGTCTTGAAGGCCTGCCTCCCACTGGCCTTCGCTCTGCTCGGAATGGCGACCCTCGCACGCCTGCTTCGGGTCGGTCGGATGCTCTTCGGATCCCCGGATCCGGGCGCGCGAAGAGACGCCTCCCGATGAGCATCCGCGAGTGGCTCGCGATCGCGATGTTCGGCTCCTTCGTCCTCGGTCTGCTCTCGGGCTTTCCAGTGGCCTGGGTGCTCGGCGGGATCGCCGTCCTCTTCACCGCGCTGGCCATCGTCGTCGAGCGGGAGCTCGGCTTCCACACCGGCGTCGACTGGAGCTATGCGTCGCTCGTCGCCGATCGGATCTGGGACCTGATGGACAACTGGGTGCTCGTCGCCCTGCCGATGTTCGTCTGCATGGGCCTGCTGCTGGACCGCGCAGGCGTGGCCGCGGACCTGATGCGGGACGTGTCGCGTCTCTTCGGGCGCCTACGAGGCGGACTCGCGGTGAGCGTGGCCCTGATCGGCATCGTGCTGGCCGCCAGCACGGGCATCATCGGAGCCTCGGTCGTGCTGCTCGCGCTCCTCGGCCTCCCCCCGATGATGGAGGCGCGCTACGACCCGGCCTTCGCCGCGGGCACGGTCTGCGCCGTCGGCACGCTGGGCATCCTGATCCCGCCGAGCATCATGCTCGTCCTGATGGCCGATCGACTCGCGATGTCGGTGGGCGACCTCTTCCTGGGCGCGATGCTGCCGGGACTCCTGCTCGCCGGGCTCTACCTCGCCTATCTGATCGCCTGGCCCCGGATCCGTCCGCTCTCGGCCCCTCCGCCCGAGCGCAGCGACGCGGTGGACCTCGCGCTGCTCCTCTCGGTCGCACGAGACGTCGTGCCGGCCGCGGCGCTGATCCTCGCCGTGCTCGGCAGCATCTTCTTCGGGATCGCGACGCCCACGGAGGCCTCGGGCGTCGGCGCCGCCGGAGCCCTCCTCCTGGCGGCATCTCGTGGACGGGCGACCCGTCCCGTGTTGCAGGAGGTCTTCCAGGAGACGACCCGGACGACCGGCTACCTCTTCGGCATCTTCGTCGGCGCCTCGGCCTTCGCGCTGGTCCTGCGCGGTCTCGGCGGAGATGCGCTGATCGAGCGCGGCCTGCTCGGGCTTCCCTTCGGTCCGAACGGGGTCGTGATCTCGATCCTGGTCGTCACCTTCCTGCTGGGCTTCTTTCTCGATTGGATCGAGATCACGTTCATCGTCCTGCCCCTGGTCGCGCCGGTCGTCGTCGACCTCGGCTTCGACCTCGTCTGGTTCACCGTCCTCTTCGCCGTCTGTCTACAGACCTCGTTCCTGACTCCGCCGGTCGGGTTCGCCCTCTTCTATGCCAAGGGGGTCTGCCCTCCCGAGATCGACGTGGCGACGCTCTATCGAGGCGTCCTGCCCTTCGTGGGCTTGCAGCTCGTCGGTCTGGGCCTCATCTTTGCGTGACCGGAGCTCGCCACCTGGCTGCCCGCGAGAGTCTACGGGCCGTGATTGGGACGGGCGCGCGACGCGATCCATCCGCTCCCGGGGCCTCGCCGACCGGCGCGCGATCCCCGGACTCGGATGGAGGAGCATGAGGATCGGCAATGATCAGAGGACCGCGCTCTTCGTCCACTCTCGCCTCCGGAATCGCCTCCGGAATCGCCTCCGGAATCTCATCCGGAATCCCGGCCAGGGTGCCGAACGGAAGCCCGGGCGGCGTCTCCAGCGGGCTCGCCGTCGGAGCCTGTCTCCTCGTGCTGCTCCTCTCGAGCTGCGAGCGGACGCCCTCGAAGTCGGACTACGTGAGCGCGCGGGTCAGCGAGATGTGTGCGGAGCAAGAAGGTCGGGAGGCGCTCCAGGCCTGCCGGCTCGCCGTGATCAATCAGTTCAAGGACGTCCCCTTCGAAGAGATGAAGCGCCGCTATCCCGAGCCCGAGCCTCGGCCCCGCCCCTCCTGCACCCTCTAGTCGTGGAGCGCGTCTTTCTCCCCGAAGAGGG
>CAYXLY010000160.1:2104-9460 GCA_964466005.1 uncultured Spirochaetaceae bacterium
CCCCGCCCCTCCTGCACCCTCTAGTCGTGGAGCGCGTCTTTCTCCCCGAAGAGGGCTGGCGCCGGCTCCCCGAAGAGGGCTGGTGCCGGCTCCCCGAAGAGGGCTGGAGCCAGGGCCTGCCTGCAAGAGGTCAGAAGATCGGGAAGCTGTCCCGAGGGTCCTGCCGACGGCTCTGACGAAGACCATGACGGAACGTCGACTCATCCTGATGCGGCATGCGACCGCGAGCCCGGGCCAGGCGGCCCAGCCCGATCGATCCCGCCCCCTCACTCCGGAGGGGCGCCTCGAGGCCCGACGCATGGGCGAGCGCCTCCGCGACCAGGGGTCGATCCCGGATCGCGTCCTCTGCTCGACGGCGATCCGATGCCGAGAGACCTGGCAGGCGCTGCTCCCGAGCTTCGGGCAGGGGATCGCGGTGGATTTCGAGGACCGTCTCTACGGAGCCGACGATCGGATCCTCCTCGAGGTCGTGGCGGAGATCGACGAGGCCCGGACGCTGCTCGTTCTCGCGCACGATCCCGGGATCAGTCTTCTCGCCCGGGAGCTGATGCGGGCCGGAGATCGGCCGGCGGCAGGCCTTCCAGTCCCCGATCCCGCGCGAGTCGGATTGACTCCGGGCTCTGCGGCCAGCTTCGAGGTCGAGGGGGCCTGGTCGACGGTCTCTCGCCGCAGCGTCCGGCTGATGCGCTTCGAATCCCCTCCCCGGGCGTGATAAGGTGAGCCTCCCTGCAGGATCCCCCTGCTCGGCTCGTGAGGTCCGTCCATGACTACGCCGTTCTGGTGTCTCTTCGTCGTCGTTCTCCTGCCCTACGTGCTCGCCGGTGTCGGTGGCTACTTCCGGGGCAAGGAGTTCGGGGACGCCGACAACAAGAATCCGCGCGCTCAGGCCGCGCGGCTCGAAGGCACGGGCGCGCGGGCCTACGCGGCCCAGGCCAACGCCTGGGAGGCCACGGCCGTGTTCACCGCGGCCGTCTTCACGGCGCATCTCGCGGGTGTGCCAGAAGCTTCGGCCGCGCCCTGGACGATCGCCTTCGTCGTGGCACGCGTGCTCCATCCGACCTTCTACATCCTGGACCAGGACAAGCTGCGCAGCGTCGCCTTCCTCGCGGGCTTCGTCTGCGTGATCGCCCTCTTCGTGAAGGCCGCCTCGTCGTGAAGGCCGCCTCTTCGTGAGAACCGGCTCGTCGTGAAGGCCGCCTATGCGTCGACGTCGGCGCGGCGCGCCCGTCACTCCCCGACGAGGACCCGGCGCGCGTGCTCGGTGTCCATGTACTCCTTGAACTCGACGATCTGGCCATCGCGGGCGCGCATCAGGAAGTGATATTCCTGGGCGTACCGGTCTCCGCGGAAGGTCGTGCCCGAGCTGGTCGCCTCGATCGCCACCCGATCCCCCTCGGCCGTCATGGCGTGGATCGTGAAGGTGATGCCATCGGGGAAGAGACCGAGGATCTGCGGCATTCCCTCGAGCGCCTGAGCCTTGTCGCTCGTTCCGCTGAAAGGCAGGGAGCCTGCGGTCCAGAGCTGGAAATCATCCGCGTAGAGCGCCCTCACCCGATCCTGATCGGCGCGCGAGAGCGCATCCAGGAAGACCCGCGCGAGCTCTTTGTTACTCTCCTCGATCTGACCCATTCGTCCTGACACTCCCTGCTCCGCGCCTCGGTGCGAGCCGCGCGGAGGCGAGTGTAGCCAGCTGGAAGGGCCCATCCATGAGCGCCGTGCTGATCGAGTACCCCCGCCCGGAGGTGGCCCTGCTCACCCTGAATCGTCCCGAGCGGCTGAACGCCCTCTCCTGGGCGCTCGTCGAGGAGCTTCATGACGCGCTCGACACGATCGACCGCAATAATCGCTGCCGGCTCGTCGTCCTGACCGGTGCGGGCCGCGGCTTCTGCGCCGGGCTCGACCTCGCGGACCAGTCGAATCCCGGCGAGATCATCGAGGGCGCGAGTGGCCCCCGCGCCGGGCTGCTGGCCCAGAATCGCATGGCCAGCCTGATCCCCCACATGCGGCGCATCCAGCAGCCCCTCCTCGCAGCCGTCAACGGACCGGCCTACGGCGGCGGCCTCGCGCTGGCGCTGGGCTGCGACATCCGGCTCGCGGACCTCACGGCCAAGATGTGCGTCCAGTTCATCCGGGTCGGCGTCTCGGGCTGCGACATCGGCGTGTCCTACATGCTGCCCCGGCTGATCGGCGCCTCCCGGGCCCACGATCTCATCCTTTCGGGTCGCCCCTTCGACGCCGTCGAGGCCGAGAGGATGGGCGTGGTGACGCGACTCGCCGAGGAGGGCCGGGTCGTCGAGGACGCGCTCGCGCTGGCCGACGAGATCTGCGACTTCGCGCCCTTCGCCGTCTTCGCCACGAAGCAGGTCATGTGGGCCAACCTCGACGTGTCGAATCTCGAGACCGCGATCGCGCTGGAGAACCGGAACCAGATCATGGCGGGCGCCTCGGGCGAGACCGAGGAGGCGGCTCGAGCCTTCTTCGAGAAGCGAAAGCCCGTCTGGCCCTGAGGCCCTGAGCTCTCGAGAGGGAGCCGGCCGAGACGCAAGACGCTGGACGCCTCTACCAGCCCCGGAGGTCGACGGGCCACTGATCGACCACGTCCTCGCCGTCGACCACGTGGATCCGCTCGTGATAGGCGATCGTGGGGTCGACATGGGCCGGCACGACCCGGATCCGGTCGCCGACCCGGACCGACGCAGGGCTCTCCCAGCCGATCGCCGAGGCGTCGGGGGCGCCCTCGCCGCCCTCCTCGTCGTGGCCGGGAACCCAGGTCAGATGCTCGTCGGAGCAGAAGAGCACTCGCGCCCCGGGTACCCGGGGATTACCGTGGTCCATGCCGAGGGCCTTCAGTCCGCAATCCGCCACGGCGTAGGCCTCCGAGACCGACAGCACGCTCGCCAGCAGCCAGACGGCCTGGCCGAAGGGCAGCCCCAGCCGACCATAGGCGGTGTCCATCAAGGCGTAGGAGCCGGCCTGGATCTCCGTCGCCCAGCGATTGCAGTCGTAGGTCCCCGTGCCGCCGGCCGACACGAGCTCGCCGCCCACGTCCCGGTGGGCCGACAAGAGCCTCTCCATGCTCTCGAGACAGCCCCGCTCCCGATCCTCCCGGCTCTCCTGTCCGACGACATGCCCCTCGTAGCCCATGACGCCGCGAACCCCGAGGCCGAGGCGCCTGGCCTTCTCGGCCAGGTCTCCGGCCAGCTCGGGAGGACAGCCGCAGCGAGGCAGCCCGACATTCACGTCGATCAGCACCTCCGGCACGCCGCCGCGCCGAGCCGCTTCGATCGTCTCCTCCGAGTCGACCGCCACCGTCACCCGTGCGCCCTCTCGCACGAGCGCGCCCAGACGCGACGCGTCCAGGACCTCGTTCGCGAGCAGGAGATCGTCTGCGAGCCCGGCGCGAGCCATGCCCTCGACCTCGCGAATCGTGGCGCAGCAGAAGAGCTCGTGGCCATGCGCGCGCTGACGGCTCGCCACGGCGGTGGACTTGTGGGCCTTCACGTGGGGACGCAGTCGCTCTCCGGGCAGCGCCCGCGCCATCGTCGCGAGATTCTCCTCGAGACGCGGGCCGTCGACGACCAGCGCAGGAGTCGGGAGATCATGCAGCTTCATGCTTCGCGGGCTCCTCGGTCCCTCGAGTCAGTCTCTGCGATCGCGCACCCCATCGCAATCGCCCGCCCGGGATCCGTCCTGCCGCTCCCACTCGATCACCCCCTCCCGAGGCCTCTCTCGAGGGCCCTCCGAAGGCCTCTCTCGAGAAGCCCCCTCGAGAAGCCCTGGACTCCCGGTCAGGCCCCTTCCGCCCTCTGCCGAGGGTCCGATATGCTCGACCCGAGGCTCGCTTCCGGGCCTCGGGCCCGTGGGTGGTCCTTCCGCCCCGGTCCTGCCGACCCCACGCGGATCGCAGGGACCCCAGAGACTCTGGAGCCTGCGGAGGCCGGAGCCCACGAGACGAGGAGCCTTGCATGACTGCCGCCCCCGCCGAGAACGAGCGCGCCCGATTCCGCCAGATGAAGGAGGGGACCCGGGAGGACTGGGCCCGGATCGCTCCCCATCACGCCCAGCTCTGCGAAGGCCTGGCCGACCGCGTCCTGGCCCATCTGCGCCTGCTCGATGGGGACTTCGGAGGCTTCCCCGTCGATCGGCTCACCCACAGCCTGCAGACGGCCACGCTCGCGCTGAAGGATGGCCGCGACGAGCCCTATGTCGTCTGCGCCCTGCTCCACGACATCGGCGACACCCTGGCGCCTCACAATCACCCCGAGATCGCCGCCGCCATCCTGAAGCCCTTCGTCGACGCGCGACTCCACTTCATCGTCGAGAAGCACGGTGTGTTCCAGGGCTACTATTTCTGGCATCACATCGGGATGGACCGGAATGCCCGCGAGGCCTATCGCGGCCACGAGTTCTTCGACGACTGCGCGGAGTTCTGCGAGCTCTACGACCAGGCGGCCTTCGATCCGGAGGCGGAGACCCTGTCGCTCCCGGAGCTCGAGCCGATGGTGCGACGCGTCCTCACGACTCGAGATGCGCTCTCCGTCGTCGCCGCAGAGTAGAGGCCCTCGGCTCGGCGAGCATCGAGGGAAGGCACGGCTAGGTTCTGGTGAGGCGAGGCGACGCGCGGTAGAGGAGAGGAAGAGGAGAGCCGGGAGCGAGGGCCGCGAGGGGCGGTCCGCGCGTGGCTCGATCCATCCTGCGTCGCTGCAATTCCGTGTCCTGGCAGCCCGCCGCTGCACGCATGAAGGAGACTCCGATGGCCATCCCTCTCTCACCCGACCCGCGAGAAGCCCCCGAGCACGGAGACGACTCCGAGACCCGAGCCCCTTCCGAGACGACGCAGTCGCGCCCAGCGACCGATCCGACGGGCTCGACCCGCCCCGCCCCGTCGAGGCCCGAGACCCGACCCGCAACGACGCCGCGCACCGGGGGCGGTCGGATCGCAATCGCGCTGCTCGTCCTGCTGCTCGTTTCGCTCGCGATCCACGTCGTGCAGTGGCGTCAGCAGGGGCGGCTCGAGAGCCAGCTCGGCGAGCTCGAGATCGCGCTGGACGAGGCCGTCGACCGCCTCGATCAGCAGACCGCCCGCGCCCTCGACGCAGAGGGCGCGCTCTCCGAGGTCGACGACGCGATGCAGACGGTGCGAGAGCGGATCTCCGGTCTTCAGGACGCGCTCGACCAGCTGTCGGCCGCCGCTCGCCCGGCGCCGCCCGCAGCACCGCCCGCTCCTTAGCTCGGGTCCCGGAGATGCTTGGATCGCGGGCCGGCTTCGCGATCTGCTGCACGACCGTCGCGAAATTCTCACCCCTCTTCCGACCCCATTCCTGTACTCTGGGATCATGAGGAAGATCGACATCCAAAGAGTCCGCGAGGTCGGCTTCGCGCTCCTGCTCATGACGGTCGTCGTCGGCATTCCGACCGAGTCGATCCTGATCGAGGCGGCGCTCCAGCCCTCGAGCGCCCTGCCCTTCGCCGCTCTGGCCACACTCCTGTCCGCAGGCGTCGTCCTCGTTTCGACCCGTTCGCTCTCCTGACACGACGGCCGGGCGGGAAGAGGGCCGGACGGGAAGTCCGACAGGGGGTCCTGACTCCTCGTCGGGACGCGGCCCTCGGAGAGCGCAGCACAATCGCAGGCTCCGGCGTGCGGTCCCGGACTCGAGCCTCGATGTCTCAGCCCCGACCTCGGGCCGACGCCTCGGAGTGCAGCCGCTCCCGGACGATCTCGACCTGCCGCAACGCGTGCTCCAGCAGGGACCGCGCCTCCGGCGAAGGATCCCGGGACAGGGCCTCTTCGATCGCGGCGCCCAGATCCGCCTCCGCCCGGGCCCGATCCTCGAGCAACGCCCGGTTCTCGTCCCCGAGGACGCTGCGCGCGGCGTTCAGCAAGCGATGAAAGGACTCGGCATCGGGGTCCGGCGCCTCCGGCGCCTTGCCCATCGACTCGATCACTCCGGAGAGCCGATCGGCCAGTCTCCGTCGCTCGCGGCCGAGGGCCTCGAAGAGCGCCTCCACCTCGGGATCGCTGACCCGCTCGCGGGCGTCCTCGTAGAGGTCCGCAGCCTGCCTCGCGCAGCGCACGACGAAGTTGACGGCCGACTCGGTCGGATCACGCAGGATCCTCATGGCTCCCCTCCCTCGGCCACGAAGACGCGCACCGCCCGGGGCTCGACACTGAACGTCGCCGGCGTGCGCGCCACGATCTCTCCATCGGCGCTCACCTCGAGGGCTCGGGAGGTCGAGAGCCGGAACGTCCGCTCGTCCCGCACCGTCACGCCCCGACTCCAGCGAGCCTGTCCGAGCAGGAGAAGGGGCAGGTGCATCGCCAGACGCCAGAGCCCCCTCGCCTCGATGACATGGAGCGTCAGGAGCCCGTCGTCCATGCTCGCCTTCCGGTCGACGGTCACGCCGCCTCCGTGCGCCCGTCCATTGGCCACCTCCACGTGCAGGGCGCGAAGCCGCTCGAGCCCGCCCTCGTCGTCCCGGATCTCCACCTCGAACGCCCGAAGCTTCCGCAGCGCGGAGAGCGCCGAGACCGGATAGCTCAGCACTCCCCAGCGGCGCTTGCGTTCGCGATCGAGCCCGCGCGTCGTCGGGCCCGTGAGCCCGAAGCTCGCCACGTTGAAGAAGAGTCGATCGCCGACCCGTCCGAGGTCGATCCAGCGGGCCTGCCCCGCGGCGATCACGCGCAGCGCCTGCTCCGGGTCCAGCGGGATCCGCAGGTTGCGCGCCAGATCGTTCGCCGTGCCCAGCGGCACGACACCGAGGGGTCGCCCCGTCTCGAGGATAGCCGGCGCCGCGTGGTGCAGCGTGCCGTCGCCTCCGGCCACGATGATGCAGCGCACCGCGACCCCCGCCTCCCGGATCAGGGGACCGATCGATCCCGGATCCTCCGGAGCACGGACGTCCGCCTCGAGTCCGACCCGGGCAAGGATCTCCCGAAGACGCGGGAGCGCCCCCTCTGCCCGCGAAGCCCGACGATTCAGGACCAGGAGAGCCCGTCCCGAGCCCGCTTCTCCCCGAGACGGCGTCGGAGTCACTCCGCGCGAGACGGCGCCGGATTGCCGAAGACGAGTGCCCCGTCCTCGATCGGCGCATCGCGGATCATCTTCCTGTCCACGACCGGGTCCTGCGGATTGCGCCACGGCATGCGGTCGCCCTGTCTCGGAAGGTCCGGCATCGCGCGCTGCATGTAGCCCGCCGAGAAGCCCTCGATCCAGGGCCGGGCCGGCATGTCCCGATCCTCGGGGCGGAGTCGCGGGGTGCACTGGCGCATGCCGAGCCGGTCCATGTGATGCAGGAGCCGGCCCGTGTAGTCCGCCGTCAGGTCCGCGCGCAGGGTCCAGGACGCATTGACGTAGC
>CAYXLY010000161.1:0-9457 GCA_964466005.1 uncultured Spirochaetaceae bacterium
ACAGCCTAACCGATCGCGCCGGCTCGAATCGAGCCTCGGGTCGCGAGCCCATGGACTTCCGGCATTCCGCCTCTCGATCCCCCGATCCCCCGACCCCCCGATTCCGACTTGCCGAGTCGCTCCCGATGGGGATCACGGGTCCGCGGACGGAAGGCCGCTCCGTCGTCTTCCGCCTCCATTTCTATCATCAACTCGGACGCCGAGCGGAACGAATCGGACTTCTTCACGATTTTTTCGGCGGGGGCTCCGGAGGCTCCGGCCCGAGGCGCGAATTGTCACAACACCGCCCGGGGCTGAGCGAGAATGTCCCATCGGAGATCGATGTCCGAACGTCGCCCGGATCGAAGGTGGCCCCGTCACGGGACTTCGTGTCGTTAGTCGGAAGAGAGGGACTCGTCGAGGCCCCATCGAAGCCGCGAGGCGCGCGCTCCGGCGCAGGCGCAGGCGATTTGCCGGCAGAGCCGCGCTGCCCGACGGCTCGCGCCTACCAGCCCGCGAGAGCGGCCGCTCGCTCCTGATGAAGCCGGGGAGTCCCGAGGAAGACACGGTCGAACATGGCCCGCTTGAACCACATCTGGACATCGCCCTCCCACGTGAATCCGATCCCGCCATGCGCCTCCACGGCGTCCCGCGCCACCTGCTGATAGCGCTCGGTGACGTGGCTCTTGGCGATCGCGGCGCTGCGCTCGGATTCCTGGGGGATGTGGTCGAGCGCGTGCGCGGCATACCAGTAGAGCGCTCGAGTCGGCTCCGTCTCCACGGCCATGGTCGCGAGCTGATGTTTGAGCGCCTGAAAATGCCCGATCGTGACGCCGAACTGCTCACGGCTCTTGGCGTACTCCACGCTCATCTCGACGAGTCGGGCTGCGCCACCGAAGGCATCGGCCGCCAGCAGCACGAGACCCACGTCGCGGAGCCGCGCCGAGAGCCCCTCTCCGCCGGATTCGAGCCGCTCGCAAGGCGTCTGCTCGAGGCCGAGGCGACCGATCCGCCGCGTCCGGTCGGCGCCTTCCATGCGCTGGATCTCGACGCCCGGCGCGTCGCGTTCGACCACGCCGAGCCGCCCTCCCTCGAGACCGACGACGAACAGGTCTGCGTGCTCCGCAGCCTCGACGGGCTCCTTCACGCCGGTCAGCTTCGCTCCCGCCGGGAGCGTCCACTGGTCGGGCAGCCAGGCTCCACCCGACTCCGCGAGCGCGACCGTGCCGAGCAGGTCCCCCGTCGCGAGTCCCGGCAGCCAGCGTGCCTTCTGCGCCTCGCTTCCCCCCCCCGCGATGGCGAGACCGGCGAGCGAATGACCCAGCAGGGGGACGGGAGCGGCGAGCGAGCCCAGCGTCTCCGCGACCACGGCGAGGTCCAGGATCTCGAGTCCGCTGCCGCCCTGCTCTTCGGGAAGGTGGATGCCCGCCACGCCGAGCTCGGCGAGGCCCTTCCACAGCTTCGGGTCGTAGCCGACCTCGTCGTCGTAGAGCTCCCGCAGACGCGAGAGCGGGCACTCGTTCTCGATGAACTGGGCGACGGTCTGCTGGAGCAGGCGCTGCTCGTCGGAGAGGTCGAAATCCATGGCTACTTGCTCCGTTGCGCGGCGATGTCCCGCGGCAGTCCGAGGCCCCGCTCGGCGATCACGTTCCGTTGGATGTTCGCCGTGCCGCCCGCGATCGAGATTCCCAGGGACCACATGTACTGACCGACCCAGCTCGGGGGGTCGCAGGTCGGGGCGCCCATGTCACCGCGGGCTCCCGGAGCGATGAGGCCGTCGTCGTCGAGGACCTCCATGCCGAGCTTCGCGATCCGGTCCCCGATCCGGGTCGAGTTCAGCTTGTTCATCATTCCCAGGATCCCGGCGCTCTCTCCCTTCACGTCTCTCGTGAGCTGCAGGTAGCCCGAGTACTGATGCGCGCGGACATAGCCCTCGATCTCCACCAACCCCCGTCGGATCTCGGGATGTTCGATCGCCGGACGACCGTCGATCTCCTGCGTTCGCGCCAGATCGACCAGACCGTCGAAGAGCGCGATCGTCTGCTGGGCCGAGCCGATCGAGTTGCGCTCGTGCTTGAGGGTGGTCCTCGAGACCAGCCAGCCCTCTCCGCGCTCTCCCACGATCCAGTCCTCGGGCGTCCGCACGTCGTTCAGGAAGACCTCGTTGAAGTCCGCGGTTCCCGTCATCTGGCGCAGCGGCCTCACGTCGATGCCGGGCTGCTTCATGTCGATCAGGAGATAGGAGATCCCGGCGTGCTTCGAGGCCTCCGGCTCGGTCCGCACGAGGCAGAACATGTAGTCGGCCTCCTGGGCTCCGCTGGTCCAGATCTTCTGGCCGTTGATCACCCACTCGTCGCCGACGAGCTCGCCACGCGTCTTCAGGCTCGCGAGGTCGCTTCCCGAGCCCGGCTCCGAGTAGCCCTGACACCAGACGAGCTCGCCCCGGATCGTCGGTCCGACGAACTTCTCCTTCTGCCACTCCGTACCCTTCTCGAGGAGTGTCGGGACCAGCATCATGGTCCCGATTCCGCGCGGCTCCATCGGCGCCTTCGCGCGACCGAACTCCTCGCGAATCACCTGGCTCTTCAGCACGTCCGGCGGCTGCTCGGAGCCGCCGTATTGCTTCGGGATGTTGCGACAGAGATAGCCGCGCTCGATCGCGCGCTCACGAAAGCGCTTCGTCTGCTCGGCCCGGGGAAGACTCGCCTCGTCGCCTCCGGGCGGCCAGGCCTCGGACAGGAAGTCACGCACCTCGGCGCGGAAATCGTCCATCTCACTGCCGTAGCTCAGATCCATCACGCTCTCCTCGTTCCGGCCTCGCAGAGGAACGGGAGTGCCGCGAAGCCGGACGAGGGAGTCTCGGACGGCGCGCCCCCGGCGTCAACACGAACGGCACGCCGCATCACCGCGCCGTCGCTCGTCGGCTGCGCCCGCTGGGTCAGCGATCGCCGAAGGCGTCTTCGAGCAGGCGCTCGAGCTGCGCCTTGTGGACACGCGGGCTGCCGGCCGCGGGGCTCGCCGCCTCGGGGCGTCCCGCGTGACGCAGCGGAGCCTTGTCGGCGAGAACCGCGCGCAGGCGCTCTCGGACGAAGGTCCAGGCGCCCATGTTCAGCGGCTCCTCCTGGACCCAGGTCCAGCTCTGAGCGACTCCATAGCGACCGAAGATCTCCTGGAGCTGCTCTTCCGGCCAGGGGTAGATCTGCTCGATCCTCAAGATCGCGATCTCGTGCTCCCTTCCCTCGCCGAGTCGCTTCGCGCGCTCTTCGACCAGGTCGTAGTAGACCTTGCCGGTGCAGGCGAAGACGCGGCGGACCTCGTCGGGTCGCTCGCTTGCGATCGGGTCGTCGATCACCTCCTGGAAGCGTCCCGAGGCGAACTGAGAGACATGAGCCGCGGCCTTCGGGTGCCGGAGCAGGCTCTTCGGCGTGAAGATCACCAGCGGCGCTCGATAGGTGCGCTTCATCTGGCGCCGCAGGACGTGGAAATACTGCGCCGGGTTCGTGCAGTTCACCACCTGCATGCAGTCCTCGGCGCATGTCTGCAGGAAGCGCTCCATGCGCGCGCTGGAATGCTCGGGCCCCTGTCCTTCGTAGCCATGGGGCAGGAGCATGACGAGGCCGCTCATCCTTCCCCACTTCACGTGAGCCGAGGTGATGAACTGATCGATGATGACCTGCGCTCCGTTCACGAAGTCGCCGAACTGCGCCTCCCAGAGGACGAGCGAGCTCGGGTCGGCCAGGCTGTAGCCGTACTCGAAGCCCAGCACGGCCGCCTCCGACAGGAGGCTGTCGTAGACCTCGAAGCGCGCCTGGGTCTCGCTGATGTGATCCAGGGGCGCATACTCCTCGCCCGAGTCCTGGTCCACCAGGACCGCATGACGATGACTGAACGTGCCGCGAGAAGAGTCCTGACCGGAGAGCCGCACCGGCGTCCCCTCGAGCAGGAGCGACCCGAAGGCCAGCGCCTCGCCGAGTCCCCAGTCGATGCCGAGCTCGTCCTTCACCGCCCGCCCGCGCGCGTCGAGGATGGTCTGCAGCTTCTTGTGGACGTGGAAATAGGTGGGCACCCGCGCGAGCCCCTCGGCGATCTGGGCGAGCCGCTCGACCGGAACGGCGGTCTCGGCCGGCTCGTCCGGGCGCGTCCTCGAGTAGCCCGTCCAGGGTCCACGAGGCTCGTAGGGCTCGTCCGGCTCGGGAGGCCTGGACTGGATCTCCTGGAGCGCCTGCTTCAGCAGATCGTGGCGCTGCTGCTCGATCCGATCGGCCTCTTCCTGGGAGAGGCGTCCCCCGGAGACGAGCTTCTCCCGATAGATCTCGCCGACCGACTTCTTCTCCCGGATCTTCCGATAGAGTCGCGGCTGGGTGAAGGCCGGCTCGTCCCCTTCGTTGTGTCCATGCCGTCGGTAGCAGACGAGATCGATCACGACGTCGTCCCCGAAGCGCTGGCGATAGGCCATGGCGAGCTTGACGCAGTGGATCACCGCCTCGGGGTGATCTCCGTTCACGTGGAAGATCGGAACCTGGATCATCTTCGCCACGTCGGTGCAGTAGAGCGTCGAGCGCGCCTCCGCGGGCGTCGTCGTGTAGCCGATCTGATTGTTCACGATGACGTGAAGGGTGCCTCCCGTGCAATAGCCCGAGAGCTGGGAGAGGTTCAGCGTCTCGGCGACGATTCCCTGGCCGGCGAAGGCCGCGTCTCCATGGATGATCACCGGGACGATCGACTCGCCGTCGACGTCCCCCGCGCGCACCTGCTTCGCCTTCGCCCTTCCTTCCACGACCGGGTCGACGGCCTCGAGATGGGAGGGGTTCGAGGTCAGGGTCAGATGGACCCGCTCGCCGGTCGCGACCCGTCGATCACTCGAGAAGCCTTTGTGGTACTTCACGTCGCCCGATCCGAAGGGCGCGTCGACCATGGGCGAGTCTTCGAACTCGGAGAAGATCGACTCGTAGCTCTTTCCGAGGATGTTCGAGAGCACGTTCAAACGACCGCGATGCGCCATCCCGAGGACGACCTCGCGCACCCCGAAGGCCGGGGCGTTCTCGACGATGTGATCGAGGAGCGGGATCAGGGACTCTCCCCCCTCGAGAGAGAAGCGCTTCTGCCCCAGGAACTTCGTATGGAGGAAGCTCTCGAAGAGCTCGGCCGCCGCGAGCTTCTCGAGGATGCGTCGCCGCTCCCCATCGTCGAGGTTCGGATGATTCTGGGACTCCTCCATCAGCTCCCGGAGCCACGCCTTGCGGCCCGGGTCCTGGACATGCGTGAACTCGACGCCGATCGGACCGCAATAGGTCTTTCCGAGCCGGGACAGGATCTGCCGAAGCGTCTGCACGGAGCCGCCCGGCAGATCGCCCGCGATGAAGGGCTCGTCGAGGTCTCCGTTGCCGAATCCGTAGTGAGCCGGATCGAGCTCCGGGAAATAGGTCGACTGGCCGCCGAGGGGATCGCTCTGTGCGATGCGATGGCCCCGCGCGCGGTACGAATGGATCAGGCGGAGCACCCGGGCATGCTTGTCCGCGATGTGAAGGAGGTTCGCGTCATCGCGGACCGTTCGAGGTCCGGGTCGGGAGGGAGGCAGCTCCGCCACGCGAGCCAGGTCCGGCTCCGGCGGCGGCTCGATCGCGGCAGCCGACGACCGCTCGGGCGAGGCCTCCACGGCGCGAAGCGTCGGAAGACCGGAGGGCCCCGAGGTCTCCGGCCCGCTGGGAGCCGACCCGGACCCGTCCGAGAACTCCTCGGTCCAGCTCTCGTCGACCGAGCGGGAATCGATCCGGAAGCGATCGTGGATCTCCTCCACCCAGCCCGCGTTGATCCCGAAACGGCCCAGATAGGGCGAGCTCGGCGGCAAGGGCTCGTCGGCATCGAGCTCCGACTCGCCCGGCCCGGGTCGAGGCGCCGCCTCACTCCCGCTGGATCGGTCTTCGGCCCTGTCCGCTGTCTGATTCCGGGGAGCGCGCGGGCTCCGCGACTGCTGCATCGAAGCGATTCTCCGTCCTGACTCCGCCTTCCGAGACTAGCTCTCGTCTCCGGCCGGACCCAACCGGGCCCGGCTGGCGAAGCCTTCTCACCGGGAACATACAGGGCATCGGCCTGTGGGACTCCGGGCTCAAGCCCTCTCCGACCGCCGGGTCGCGACCCACCGAGCGCCCGGAGGATGCCCGGAGTCGGATGCTGTCCGCAGACTCGAGGGAGGCCGCCGATCGGGCCGCGCTGCGCAGTGGCCCCGAACGGGCCTGCTGCCCGATACTGCCGCCGTGGCTCTCCTTCCGCCGCTGAGACGAAGCTTCTACGCCCGGGACAGCCGTCGGGTCGCAGCCGACCTCATCGGCTGTCGGCTGGTCCACCGATTGGAGTCCGGGGAACGCCTGGCGGTTCGTCTGGTGGAGGTCGAGGCCTATCTGGGGGACGGAACCGATCCCGCCGCTCACTCGCATCGCGGCCCGACGCCACGCAACCAGACGATGTTCGGCCCCCCCGGACGCCTCTACGCCTACCGCATCTACGGCCTCCACACCTGTGTGAACGTCGTGTGCGGCGCTCGCGGACAGGGCGCCGCCGTCCTGCTGCGAGCGGCCGAGCCTCTCGAGGGACTCGAGGTCATGCGCCAGCTTCGCGGACTTCCCGACGAGGCGGCGCCCGAGCTCCTCACCCGAGGCCCGGCCCGCCTCGCCCAGGCCCTCGGCCTGACGCTGGCTCACGACGGGCACAGCCTTCTGCGCGGGTCCCTCCGCCTCCATCCGCCCGCGGACGAGGATCGTCCCGACCCGATCCAGACGGGACCCCGGGTCGGAATCAGCCAGGCGCGGGATCTCCCCTATCGCTACTTCGAGGGCGGGAGCCGCTGGGTCTCGGCCTTTCGAAGCGGGGGACGCACCGGGAGACGGAGCTGATGCGCCCCTTCGGCTACGGTCCGCCGGGCCCGGGAGCCAGGATCGCCAGCACCACGAGCCGCCCGTCCCCCTCGTTGCGAATACCGTGGGGAACGCCCTCGGGCGCCACGAGCATCAGACCGGGCTCCATCGGGAGCTCCCGGTCCTCGAGCAGGAAGACGCCCCGTCCCTGCAGGACCTGGTAGACCTTGTCCATGCCCTCGTGGGCATGCAGGGCGTGCGCCTGTCCCGGCTCGAAGGCGTTGAGCCCGACCAGGATCCGCTCGCTCTCGAAGAGCGTCGCCTTGCCCATCTTCCCGGATTCGAAGACGGCATGTTCCTCGGGCCGCAGGGCCTGGGGATGCTGCAATCCACTCGTCATCGCGGTCTCGCTCCTTTCCCGGACTCCATTCGGAGCCTCCGTCTCGTTTCGCGTGGACCCGCCCGGGCGGACGCGGTGCGGACCTCCTGCCGGGCCGGCGGGGCCGCTCCCCTTCGCGCCCGGAGACCCTATGATGAGCCAGTGCCCCCGCTCCCGCGACGCCCCTTCGACGAGACTCTGCGAGCCCAGGTCGGCTCGCATCTCGCCGGCTTCGAGCGACGACCGGCCGTCGAGCCCGGCTTGAGGCCCGCCGCGGTGACGATCGTCCTGACCCCGGACGAGCAGGGAGAGGCTTGCTTCCTGATCACGCGTCGCCCGGCCTCGATGCGCCGCCACGCGCGCCAATGGGCCCTGCCGGGAGGAAGACTCGATCCGGGGGAGGACGAGATCCAGGCGGCCCTGCGTGAGACTCATGAGGAGATCGGATTGCGGCTGCGAGCCGAGGACGTCCTGGGGCTGCTCGACGACTTCCCCACCCGCTCCGGCTTCCGGATGACGCCGGTCGTCGCCTGGGCGGAGCCGGGTCAGATCCTCGCGCCCAATCCCGAGGAGGTCGAGCAGCTCCACGCGATCCCGCTCGTCGAGCTGGAGAAGCCCGGCTCGCCCGTCCTGCGCCCGATTCCGGAGAGCGACCGGCCGGTGCTCTCGCTTCCCCTGCTCGATACGCTGATCCATGCGCCCACGGCCGCGATCCTCTACCAGCTCCGCGAGGTCGCGCTCGCCGGCCGGTCCACCCGGGTCTCCCACTACGAGCAGCCCGTCTTTGCATGGAGATAGGAAGCGCCTGGGGATGGAACGCGCCCGGAGAGAGGAAGCGCTCGGAGAGAGGAGTCCGCGCCGCGACGCTCAGCGCTTGCCCGGCTGGACGTCTCCGAGATGCATGAGCGGCAGGGGACTCGGCGAGCTCGAGTCGAGGAAGTAGAGCTTGGCCGCCGGATCCTTGGCCATCATCTTCAGCGCCTCGAGCGAT
The DNA here is from genome assembly GCA_964466005.1 of uncultured Spirochaetaceae bacterium. Taxonomy (GTDB): domain Bacteria; phylum Myxococcota_A; class UBA9160; order UBA9160; family UBA4427; genus UBA4427. The sequence continues at coordinate 8,201 of CAYXLY010000161.1, forward strand.
TGCAGCTGGATGTAGGAGGGATTGCCCGATGCGGCCCGGTTGATCGTCTCGATCTCGTAGGCCTTCGCGTCGGCAAGGGTCCGGAGCCGCTTGGCGTCCTGCTCTGCCGCGCGCCGCGACGCTTCGGCCTGGGCGACCTGCTGCTCCTGCTCGAGCTTGACACGCTCGAGCTCGGCCCTCTGCCTCTCGACCTCCTGCTCGCGCTCCTTCTTGCGGCTGATGGCGTCGGAGAGCACCTTGGGCAGGTTGATGTTGCGCAGCAGCACCGAGTCCACGACGACCCCCATCTCGGCGACGTAATCCGCCAGCCTCTTCTCGATGTCCCGCGCCAGTCGATTCCGGACCGTGTCCTGGAAGAGGTCCTCGGCGCGATCGATCTCGGTCCCCAGCTCCCGGACCAGGGAGCGGGCCTTGGGGATCAGGTGAACGCCGATGATGCGTTCCTTGTCACCGGTCTCCCGGTAGATCTGCGGCCCCCGACTGGCGTCCAGGCGCCACTGCACGCTGAGGTCGACCTTGCTCAGGAGCTGGTCCCGCGTCGGCATCTCGAGCTGGGCGATGTTGAGCGAATCCCGTCTCACGTCGAGGTCGACCCAGGTGAGCAGCGGGTTCACGAGATGCAGGCCCTCGGGATAGGGCTCTTCCTGGACGTCTCCGAAGAGGACGGCCACGCCGACATGGCCGGCGGGGACCGAGTGGAAGAAGCGCTGTCCGAACATCAGGAGCAGCAAGGCGATGATGGCGATCGTGGCGAGTCTGGGATTCAAGGGGCCCCCGGGTTCGGCGTTGGCGCGGACTCTACCATGTCTCCCTTCGCCATGACGGACTTCGCCATGACGGAGAGATCCCGACCCGCCGTGGATCCCCCTTCGCGGCGGGGTCGGCACCGGGCTCGACGCGCATCCAGGAACGAGGAGGCTACACGACGGCCTTCGTCTGCTCGAGGCGCGTGATCTCCTCGGCGCTGAAGCCGAAGGAAGCGAGGACCTCCTGCGTATGCTGACCCGCATGGGCGGGGGGGCGCGACAGCTCGGCTCCCGTCCGGCTGAAGCGCGGGGACGGGGCGGGCTGCACCATGCCGTGGGCCTCGACGAAGGTCTCGCGCTGCGACAGATGGGGATGTCGGGGCGCCTCGGACATCGAGAGGACGGGGGCGAAGCAGGCGTCGGAGCCCTCCAGGATCTCGCACCACTGCGCCCGGGTCTTCGTCTTGAACACCGCCTCGAAGCGCTGCTTCAGCGCTGGCCATGCCGAGGC
>CAYXLY010000162.1:0-9436 GCA_964466005.1 uncultured Spirochaetaceae bacterium
CGAGGATCCGCGCATCTGGTGCGAGATCATCCGGCAGTGGTCGACCTTCCATCCCGAGTTCTCGTTCCTGCCGCGGAAGTTCAAGATCGCGGTCACGGGCTGCGAGAACGATCGGGCAGCCGTTCGGGTCCACGACATCGGCCTGCTCATGAAGCGAGGGCCGGCAGACGAGGTCGGCTTCGAGGTCCTCGTGGGCGGTGGGCTCGGCCGGACGCCGTTCATCGCCAAGTCGATCCGCGAGTTCCTGCCGAAGGAGCATCTGCTCAGCTATCTCGAGGCGATCCTGCGGGTCTACAACCAGCTCGGTCGACGGGACAACAAGTTCAAGGCGCGCATCAAGGTCACCGTCCACGAGACGGGGGCCGAGGAGTTCACGCGACTCGTCGAGGAGGAGTGGGAGCAGATCAAGGACTCCGCCCTGAAGCTGCCGAAGGAGGAGGTCGACCGCATCGCGGCCCACTTCCAGCCTCCCGAGCTGCGCGCTCTGCCCGCGGAGTCTCCCAGGACGGAGGCTCGTCTGGCGAGCGACGCGGATTTCGCGGCCTGGGTTCGGCACAACACGTTCGCGCACAAGGCGACGGGCTACGTGATCGCGAACGTGTCCCTCAAGCCCGTCGGCCAGCCCCCCGGAGACGCCACCTCCGAGGAGATGGAGATCGTCGCCGATCTGGCGGACGAGTTCAGCTTCGGCGAGATCCGCGTGACCCACGTCCAGAACCTCGTGCTGCCCCACGTGGAGAGGGATCGGCTGCCGGATCTGTACGATCGTCTCCGGGAGGCCGGGCTCGCCCATTCCAACGTCGGGCTCCTCTCGGACATCATCTGCTGCCCGGGGCTCGACTATTGCGCGCTCGCGAACGCCCGATCGATTCCGATCGCCGAGCGGATCACCGAGCGCTTCGCGGAGCGCGAGCGCCTCGAGCTGATCGGGGAGATGCAGATCAAGATCTCGGGCTGCATCAACGCCTGCGGTCATCATCACGTCGGTCACATCGGAATCCTGGGCGTCGATCGCAAGGGCGAGGAGCACTACCAGATCCAGGTGGGCGGCTCGGCCGACGAGAACGCCGCCCTGGGCAAGATCCTCGGCCGGGGCTTCTCCTCCGACGAGGTGGTCGACGTCGTCGAGAAGCTCGTCGACACCTATCTGGCCCTGCGAGAGGGCGAAGAGCGCTTCATCGACACCTATCGTCGCGTGGGTCAGCAGCCCTTCAAGGAGAGCGTGTATGGCACTGCTTGAGCGGCAGCCCGACGGCAGCGCGCGGGTGATCGAAGATCCCTTCGCGCGCGTCGACGACGAGTCGCCGATTCCGGACTCCGGGGCGGTGCTCGTCTCGCTCGACCGCTTCGAGTCGGAGCGCGAAGCCCTGCTCGCACGCGGAGAAGGGCTCGGCGTCCTGCTGGAGCCGGACGATGCCCCCGCCGCGATCGCCGACGACCTCGATCGGATCGACCTGGTCGCGGTCGATTTTCCGGTCTTCTCCGATGGGCGGGGGTTCTCGACGGCGCGTCTGCTGCGCGAGCGACATGGATTCGAGGGCCAGCTCCGCGCGGTCGGCGACGTCCTCTGCGAGCAGCTTCCCTTCATGCTGCGGAGCGGGTTCGACGCCTTCGAGATGGCGAGTGAGCACGCTCTGGAAGAGTACGAGGCCGTGGTCGGAGAGGTTCGCGTGGTCTACCAGCCGACCGGCGACGGTCGCGACACGGTCCTGGACCGGCGCCTCGGTCGCGCCTAGACGGAGAGCCTCACGATCATGGACATCCGCGAAGGCTTCATCGGATCGATCGGTCGGACCCCGCTCATCCGCCTCGAGAGGGCCTCGGCCGAGACGGGCTGTGAGATCCTGGGCAAGGCCGAGTTCCTGAATCCCGGCGGCTCGGTCAAGGACCGGGCGGCCTGGGCGATCGTCGAGGACGCCGAGCAGAGAGGCGACCTGAAGCCGGGCGGGATCATCGTCGAGGGGACGGCCGGCAACACGGGAATCGGGCTCGCGCTGGTGGGCAATGCGCGTGGCTACCGCACCGTGATCGTGATTCCCGAGACCCAGAGCCAGGAGAAGAAGGACATGCTCCGGCTCTGTGGAGCCGATCTCCGAGAGGTCCCCGCCAAGCCCTACAAGGACCCGGGCAACTACGTCCACGTCTCCCAGCGACTCGCGGAGGAGCTGTCCCGATCGACTCCGGAAGGCGTCCTCTGGGCGAACCAGTTCGACAACGTGGCGAATCGCGAGGGCCATCGTCGCACGACGGGTCCGGAGATCTGGCAGCAGACCGAGGGCGGGGTCGACGCGTTCATCTGTGCCGTCGGGACGGGGGGGACGCTCGCGGGCGTCGGCATGGCGCTGAAGGAGCGCAACCCCGAGATCGTGATCGGACTGGCGGACCCGATGGGCGCCGCGCTCTTCCACTACTACAAGCACGGCGAGCTGAAGAGCGAAGGCAGCTCGATCAGCGAGGGCATCGGCCAGGGGCGCATCACCGCGAATCTCGAGGGCGCACCGATCGACGAAGCCTTCCAGATCCCCGACGAGGAGTGGCTGCCGGTCGCATTCCGACTCCTGAAGGAGGAGGGACTCTGCCTCGGCGGCTCAGCGGCTCTGAACGTGGCGGGCGCCCTGCGGCTCGCCAAGGAGACCGGGCCGGGCAAGACGATCGTGACGGTGCTCTGCGACTCGGGGACCCGCTACCAGAGCAAGATGTTCAACCGGGCCTTCCTCGAGGAGAAGGGGCTGCCGGCTCCCGACTGGATCTGAGTCGGCCTGGATCCAGGCCCCTTCGATCAGCCACGCAGCTTCCAGATCCGCCCGCCCTGTGCCCCCGGCTCGGAGTGCACGCGGCCTTCGCGCTCGAGCTTCTTGAGATGCGATGTGACCGACTGGGCGGCCGCGGCATGCAGGGACTCCGGATAGCCGACGTAGATCCGCTTCACCATCGACAGCGGGTCGCGATCGCCGCAGCGCAGCGCCTCCAGCACCTGACGCTCGCGCGCGAGGCGATGCTCCAGGTATTCCCTGATCTTCGCCACCCCCTCGCGGATCCGGGGACCGTGGGCCGGATGGATCTCGTGGGGCGCCTCGGCGAGCAGTCGCTCGAGGGACTGCATGTAGTCGCCGAGGTCCCCGCTCTCCGCCGGAATCACGGTCGTGCCGATGCCAAGCACGTTGTCGCCGCTGAAGAGGCTCTGCTCCTCCTCCATCACGAAGCAGAGATGATCGGGAGAGTGTCCGGGAGTGAACACGGCGCGAAGTCGCGCTCCCTCCGTCTCGAGGACGTCTCCGTCTCCGATCGCTTCGAGGGGCCCGTCCGCCAGCTCGTCCGGATTGGCGATCGCGATGGGGCTCACCTCGCCGCCCGGCCCCGCGAGCCCTCGATCGGTCGGCCAGGGCATCTTGTAGACCGGCATGGCGCCGAAGTGGGCGCGAATCTGGTTCACGCCGCCGATGTGGTCGGGATGCGCATGCGTGAGGACGATGCCCTCGATGCGCCGGCAGCCAACGCGCGCCAGGGCCTCCTCGAGGACGGGCATGTACTCGTCGTGACCGGAGCCCGTGTCGAGGAGCAGGCGCGCCTCCCCGGTTCCGACGACGTAGGTATTGGTTCCCGGACCCGTGAACGCGCTCGGATTCTGGCCCAGCGCGACGGCGACCCGCGGCGAGAGCTGGTCGACGTCGGGCAGCTCGGTGCCGAGCAGCAGGGGCGGCGCGGCCTGAGACGTCTCCGGGCGCTCGCCCGACCTCCCGGAATCGTGGGATCCACACATGCGGCTACTCCCCGGCCACCGTCATGCGAGCGATGCGCAGAGGAGGCGACGCGGTCCGGCCCCGCCAGACGAGCTCGCCGCCGACGCGATCGATGTCCATCAGCATGTCGCCGAGGTTGCCGGCGATGGTGATCTCCTCGACGGGATGGGCGATCTCTCCGCCCTCGATCCAGAAGCCGGCCGCGCCCCGGGAGTAGTCGCCCGTGGTCGGATTGAAGCCCATGCCGATCAGCTCCGTCACGAGCAGGCCGCGATCGATCTCGGCGACCAGCTCGTCCAGACTCCCGGTATCGGGCTCGAGCCAGAGGTTGGTCGTGCCGACGCGCGGCGCGCTGCCCGCTCCCCGGCTGGCGTTGCCCGTGGACTCGAGGCCCAGCTTGCGCGCCGAGTAGTGGTCCAGGAGCCAGGTCTCCAGCCTTCCCTTGGAGACCAGGACGTTGCGTCGGGTCGGCTGTCCCTCGCCGTCGAAGGGCTTGCTGCCGAGGCCCCCCGGCAGGCGCCCGTCGTCGATGACGTGCACGCGCTCACTGGCGATCGTGTCGCCGAGGCGGTCGGCGAGGAAGCTCGACTCGCGGTAGACCGCATAGCCCGAGACGCAGGCGGCCAGCTGACCGAGCAGGCTCGGCGCCGTCCGGTCGTCGAAGAGCACCGGGACCTCGCAGGTCGGAACGCGGCGGGCGCCGAGGCGTCGAAGGGCCCGGTCCGCGGCCTGGCGGCCGACCGCGCCGGGCTCCTCGAGGTCCCGGAGATGTCTTCCCGCGGTCATCCAGTAGTCGCGCTGCATCGAATTCCCTTCGCGCGCGATCGGCTCCGAGAAGAGGCCGTGGGAGGCGGACTCGTATCCTCCGAGGAAGCCCAGGCTGTTGCCGTAGACGACGCGGGCGAAGCCCGAGCTGGCGGAGCTGCCTTCGGAGTTGGTGATGCGGGGGTCGGCGCCGCGGGCGGCGGACTCTGCCCGTCGGGCATCCTCGATTCGAGCCTCCAGCGGGACGTCGCGATCCGCCGGGTCGAAGAGGTCGAGCTCCGGAATCGTCTCGGCTAAGCCCGACTCCGGGAGCCCCGCTGCGGGATCGGCAGCGGTGGCCCGGGCCAGCACCACCGCCTCCTCGGCGATCCGGTCCACCGCATCGGGGGCGAGATCGCTCGTGGAGACGACGGCCGCCTGGAGCCCGTCGCTGCCCTGGACCAGGGCGCGGATTCCGAGTCCCCGCTCCTGCGCCTGCTTCACGAGCTCGATCTCGTCGCCCCGGACCCGGACCTCCCGGTCGTCACCTTCGACGAGCAGCACGTCGACCTGGGTCGCTCCGGCCCGGTGTGCGCCCTCGAGCGCTCTCTGTACCGTCTCTTCCATCGTCTCGCGTCCGGCTGCGGCGCTCATCCCTGCGTGCCTCCCACCGTCAGACCATCGAGTCGGATCGTCGGGAGTCCGACGCCCACGGGCACGCCCTGCCCATCCTTGCCACAGGTCCCGACGCCTTCGTCGAGCGCGAGGTCGTGTCCGATCCGGCTGACCCGGGTCAGCACGTCGGGACCGTTGCCGATCAACGTGGCCCCCTTGACGGGGGGACCGATCCTTCCGTTCTCGATCCGGTAGGCCTCGCTGGCGCTGAAGACGAACTTGCCGCTGGTGATGTCGACCTGTCCGCCACCGAAGGAGACGGCATAGAGGCCGCGATCGACGGAGCGGAGGATCTCTTCCGGATCGTCTTCGCCCGCGAGCATGAACGTATTCGTCATGCGGGGCAGGGGCGTATGGGCGTAGCTCTCCCGACGACCGTTGCCGGTGGGCTCCACGCCCATCAGCCGCGCGTTCAGGCGGTCCTGCATGTAGCTCACGAGCACGCCGTTCTCGATCAGGACGTTGCGCCGGGTCGGCGTGCCCTCGTCGTCGACGTTCAGAGAGCCCCGTCGCCCGGGAATCGTGCCGTCGTCGACCACGGTGACGCCCTCGGCGGCGACGCGCTGCCCGAGGCGATCGGAGAAGGCCGAGGTCTTCTTGCGGTTGAAGTCGCCTTCGAGCCCGTGGCCGATCGCCTCGTGGAGGAGGATGCCGGGCCAGCCGGGACCGAGGACGACGTCCATCGTGCCCGCCGGGCAGGGCTCGGCCTCCAGGTTCAGGAGCGCGGTGCGGATGGCCTCGTCCACCAGCCCCTTCCAGCGGCTCGGATCGCGGAGCTGATCGAGCCCGTAGCGGCCTCCGGCTCCCTGGTAGCCGACCTCCCGGCGCGTCCCGTCGCTGGCCATGACCTGGACGTTGAGCCGCACGAGCGGACGGATGTCCGCGACCCGGGTGCCGTCACTGGCGGCGATCAGCACGTGCTTCTGCTGGCAGACGATGCTCGCCATCACCTGCTTCACGCGCGCATCGCGGCTCCGGGCGTAGGCGTCGATCTCGCCGAGCCAATCGACCTTGGTCGCGACGGGCACCTCGGTCGGCGCCTCGTCGATGGGGTAGAGGTCGTGGTCCGGACCGCGGGCGCCGATCGCCACGGGCGTGTGGGGACGGCTCTCGTCGGCGATCGCGCGTGCGGTCCCAGCGGCGAGCCGGGCGCTCTCGAGGCTGATCTCATCGGAGTGCGCGTAGCCCTGGCGCTCGCCGCGCAGGGCGCGGACGCCGATCCCCTGCTCGACGTGGCGGTCTCCGCCCTTCACGAGGCCCTCCTCGAGCGAGACGGAGTCCGTGGTCGTGTACTCGAGGTAGAGGTCGGCGGCATCGACCGAGCGCTCGAGCGCGGTGTCCAGCGTCGTGGCGAGGCTCGAGTCGTCGAGATCGAAGCGCTCCTGGAAGAAGGAGAGGGCGCGTCCCCCGGTTCCTTCGGACACGCTCGGCTCTTCACTGCGGAAGCTCATTTCGGGCTCTTCCTTTCTGATCCGGATCGTCTCCGGATCGGACTCCGGGGTCGCACTGAGCAGCCGGGAGACGCCGCCAGACCCGGCCGTCGGACTCTGCCTCCCGGACTCTTCCGAGGGCGCTCGACCCGGAGCGCCCCCCGGAGCTCTTCCCGGAGCTCTTCCCGGAGCTAGACCGCGGTCGGAGGCGGGAGAGTAGCGGGCATGCCGACGAGATCCGGGAATTCGGCCCAGTCGGGAATCCGGCGGGCGTCGAAGACGGTCAGCCCGAGATTGCGGATGGCCTCCAGCGTGGCGGCCGGATCGTCTCCCACGTAGCCCAGACTCCCGAACGGCTGCTCGAGAGAGGCTGCGGCGATCTCGAAGATCCGTCGATCCGGCTTCGCGACCCCGCAGTCTGCGGGAAGGATGAGCGCCTCGAAGTATTTCGCAAGGTCGAGCCCCTCGAGGATCGAGGGCAGCCGATGATCGAAGCCGCTGACCACGGCCAGGGGCCAGCGTCGGGACCGGAGGGTCGCCAGCATCTCGGAGACGCCGCGTCGCACGCGCCAGGCCGAGGGCTGGCGGTAGACGTCGAAGAGCGTCCGGGCGAAGGCGGGAAGGTCGGCGAAGCGCACGGTGCTGTCGGTGGCCTGGAAGGTCTGGCGGACGCGCTCCTGCCACCACTCGACCTCATGGCGGCGTCGTGTCGGGGCATCGTCCCCCGTGAGCCCCCTGGGCGGCGCGTGCCGCAGGACGCGACGGAAGGCGTCCTCGATCCGCCAGGCGGGGAGGTCCACGCCATGCTCCAGCGCGACCCGGCGATAGACCTCACCCACGGGCTCGGCCGTCTCCACGAGCGTGCCCGTCGCGTCGAAGCAGAGGGCGCGGAGCGGCGTCATCGAGGCGTTGCCCCGATCGGCTTTCGGGCCGATGCGACGAAGCTCTCGGGCAGATCCCGCGTCGCCTCCGGCGCCAGGCGTTGGATGCGCAGCGGCTCGAGACCGGCGCGGAGGATCCAGTCGCGCACGGTGACGTCCTCGAATCCCAGCCAGAGAAGACCGAGCTCCTGCTCCATCCAGACGTGCTCGTGCGGAAGGAAGTCGACCAGCACGACCTGGCCTCCCGGCTTCACGATCCTCGCCATCTCGAGCACGGCGCGGTCCGGCTCCTGGAGCGAGTGCAGCACCATGTGCGCGAAGGCCGCGTCGACCGAGGCGTCGGCGAGGGGGATGGCGTGCGCATCTCCGAGCTGGAAGACGAGGCTGCCGGGATCCGGCCCCTCCGCTCGCTTCTCCCGCGCCGCCGCCAGCATGGCCTCGGAGCGATCGATGCCGATGACGTCGAGACCGAGCTCGGCGAGCTCGACTGCGAGGATCCCCGTCCCGGTGCCGATGTCGGCGACCTTCAACCCGGGCGGCACGAGCAGCGAGCTCGCTCGTGCGCGCAGCAGATCGTCTCCCAGGACGCGCCGCAGCGCATCCCACTCGGCACCACCGACCTCGTCGAAGAAGTTCCGTCCCGAGCGCGGCTGCCGCCCGGCCAGCGTCCTACGCAGGAGCGTGTCGTCGCGCTCCGCCGTGGGATCTCGCTCCAGGCTCTGACGCACGAGCGCCCAGGCATCGTGCCAGGGACCCTCGTCGGGCAGGATGAAGCGATAGGCGACGAAGGTGCCGTCCCGGCGGTCGGCCAGGAGGCCGGCCTCCCGCAGGATGGCGAGATGACGCGACACCCGCGACTGGGCCATTCCGAGAATGGCCATGAGCTCGCCCACGATCAGCTCCTCCTGCTCGAGGAGCCGAAGGATCCGGACGCGCGTGGGGTCGGCGAGGGTCTTGAAGACCTTCTGCAGCGCATCGGGCGTCGAGCTCGTCACCGGGGTCTCCGTGCCGTCGCGCGAGCGTTCGCCCGGAAGCGGCTCCACGCGGATACCCGGCGCCGAGCGTGGGGGCGGCGCTCCCTCATCGGCGTCGGCCGGCGGCGAGCGGCTCGATCCGCGGGCGATCCAGGGGGCCCTGGACGTGGATCGAGGTCCTCCCCTCGCGGTCGAGCGCGAAGCCCGCATCGGGGGCCAGCCGTCTCAGCATCGGAGCGACGACCTGGACCCGGGCCTCGAGATCGATCGGCGGGGCGACGCTGCGGTGGGCGAGGCCGATCTCTCCCTGGATCTCGCCTCGCAGGACCTCGCCTTCGAGCGAGACGGCATCGATCCGCGTGGCTCCGCTCTCGAGGACCTCGATCGCCCCGACGGCGCGGGTGAAGGGGATCGCGAGCGGGAGCTGGTCGGACTGCACGACCAGGGAGTCGCTGGTGAAGTCGACCCGGCCCGTCAGGACGCCGCTCGGGTCGAGACGGACGTCCGCCCTGGCCGACAGCTCCCCGGACAGCCCGACTCCGCTCGCCTCCAGCCGAAGGGGGAGCTTCTCGATCACGACGCCCGAGACGGCGCCCACGAAGCCGGACTCGCTGCCGAGCTCGACCACGCCATCGACGAGTCCGAGCTCACTGTCGGCCCAGATGCGCAGGGCCGGGGCCCCGCTCAGCCAGGAGCTCGACAGGCGGGGCGCGATCTCGAGGGCGTGGACCGCCACGCGATCGAAGGCGGGATGCTCGATGCGGACGTCGCGCGCGCGCAGGACCGGCCCGCGGGCGGTCCAGGATGGACCGATCTCGCCGATCGTGATCCGGCTGCCGCTGGCCCGCTCGAGCTCGAAGGTGAGGCGTCGCGCCAGGCTGTCCCAGGGAAAGAGGAGTGCGACGAAGATCAGGATCAGCAGCAGGGCCAGCCCGATGGCGACGGGCGCCATCACGGCGTTCCGGACGCTGCGAGCGCTGCTGAGCCTGTTC
>CAYXLY010000163.1:0-9436 GCA_964466005.1 uncultured Spirochaetaceae bacterium
GATCCGAGCATGGAGATCCCCCATGCCTCCCATCCGGCAGCCATCGATCAGGTCCGCTTCGCCGATGCCACGCACCTCCGCGCAGGGCTTGCAGACGATGATCTCGGCATTCTCGTCGGCGAAGACCTCGGCGAAACGCGGAGGCGGGCCACAGGGAACGATCTGCTCGTGCGCGCCCTCGAGCGCCACGAGCACGGCATCGTGGAAGAGCATCAGGGTCACGGGCTCCCCCGCCTCCAGCGCCGTCGCCGCAAAGATGAAGGGCAGGGATGCTCGAGTCGGATCCGTGGGGCCCCAGGTCGTGGAGATCGCGTATTGCATCTTCTTCCTCTCCTCTCTTCCTCGCTCGCCTGCTCTCGCCTCATCTCGCCCGTCAGACCTCCAGCGCGATCTTGCCGAAATGAAGTCCGGCCTCCTCGTACCGGAAGGCCTCCGCGAGCTCGTCCAGGGCAAAGGAGCGGTCGACGATCGGTCGCAGGCCGCTCGCCTCCATCCCGCGCACCATGTCCTGCTGATGGGCGCGGCTGCCGACCACCAGGCCCTGGAGACGGACCTGCTTCGCCATCATCCTGACCGTCGGCACGTCGCCCGAGACCCCGCTGAGGATGCCGATCAGGGCGATGTGTCCGCCCGTACGGACGGCCTCGATCGACTGTGGCAACGTCCCGGCGCCGCCCACCTCGACCACATGGTCCACGCCCCGCCCGTGAGTGAGCTCCTTCACTCTCGCGCCCCACTCCGGCTCGCTCTCGTAGTCGAGCACATGCTCCACGCCGAGCTCGCGCAATCGCTCCCGCTTCTCCTCGGACGACGAGGTCGCGATCACCCGGGCGCCCATTCGCTGGGCGATCTGGAGCGCGAAGATGGAGACGCCGCCCGTGCCGAGGGTCAGGACCGTATCCCCGGCCTTCAAGCCGCCATCGACGATCAGCGCGCGCCATGCCGTCAAGCCGGCCGTCGTCAACGTCGCGGCCTCGACATGGCTCCAGCCCTCGGGCGCCCGGGTGAAGGCAGCCGCCGGTCGCACGACCTCCTCCCGAGCGTATCCATCGACCCCATCGCCGGGGGTCGTCGAGAAGTCGTCGATTCGAGGCGGTCCCTCCAGCCAGGTCGGAAAGAACGTCGAGACCACGGAGTCGCCCACGGTGAGTTCCTCGACGCCCGGTCCGACCGCCTCGACGATCCCCGCACCATCCGACATCGGGATGCGCCCGTCCTCGGTCGGGATGGCTCCGGTGACGACGGCATGGTCGTGATAGTTGAGAGAGCTGGCATGGATCCGAACCCGGATCTCCCCCCTCTCGGGCTCGCCCGGGTCCGACCGCTCGAGCGTCTGCAAGCAGTCGAGGCCCCCGGGACGCCGCAAGGTGACGACCTTCATGCGCTCTCCTCCTCCTTCGCGCGTGTTCCTTTGTGCAAAACGCTGCAACGATGGGAGTCTTCGATCGGGGCCACGGACCTCGGACTCGCTTCCCGATCCCCCGCTCTTCGGGCTTCGGGGACCCGACGAAGGCGGACGGAGGGGATACATTCTCGACAGGAGTCGCTCATGCATCGGCACGGCCACCGCGTGCCCGAGGCAGTGCCGCCCTGCCTCGAAGCGCTCCGTCGGGTCCGACCGCCCGCGCGGTCCGGAAGACGAGGTGGGGCCAACGCGAGCGTGAGCGACCCGGACGAAGACGAAACGCAGATCGACGAAGACGATCGATCCACACGAAGAGGGAGGAATGGATGGGTTTTGCGCTGTCGACGATGAGGCTCGGGAGCTCGGCCTTCGAGGCCGGAGGGGCGATTCCGGTCCGGTTCACCGGCGAGGGCGACGACGTGTCGCCGCCGCTCGAGTGGAGTGACCCGCCGGACGGGGTCGAGTCCTTCGCCCTCTTCTGCCACGACCCGGATGCGCCGCTGATCAAGCCCGCAGCCTACGGCTTCGTTCACTGGGTGCTGGCGGGGATCCCTGCCGCGACCCGGCTCCTCGCCGAAGGAAGCGGAGAGCACGTGCAGGGTCGGAACGACTTCGATCGCAACGGCTACGGCGGGCCCATGCCGCCCGAAGGACATGGCCGTCATCATTATTTCTTCTGGCTGCTCGCGCTGGGATCGACTCCGAAGCTCGAGCCGGGGTTCTCGCTGGCCGAGCTGCTCGAGGTCAGCGAGCCGCATGTGCTGGGGATGAACAGGCTCGTCGGCACCTACGAACGCAGCTGAGCCCGCGACCGGCCACCGAGCGGGCCGCATCCTGCGGCCCGCTCGAGCCCCCGGGCTCGAGCTCGGCAGCCTGCTCATTGGCTCGCCCGCCCGAGCGCGTCCCTCATCGGCCCGCCTGTCTCGAGGCACCCACGGCGCCGCCCCAGACGGTCGCGACGAGGGCGACGAGCGCGCCCAGGAAGGCCGTCCAGACGAGCGCCTGCACATAGCCCTCGACCGTCTCCCTGACCTGACGGATCTCTTCCCGGGCGACCTCGAGCGCAGCCCGGGTCTCGTTCGCGACGCGATCGACGAGCTCGTCGATCTCGCTCTCGGACAGGGCCGTCCGCGCCGCGAGCACGTCCTTCGCCCGCTCGGGCTCTCCCGACGCGATGTGGCGCGCGACCGTCCGGACGGTCTCACGATCCAGATCGGTGAGAGCCCGTCGGATCTCCTGCTCGCTGAGCGTCGGCCCCGCGAGCCGTGCGAGGCGGGCCGTCATCTGCGAGTAGGCCGCATCGGTCCAGGCCTCGACCCGATCTCGAACGCGCTGCTCGGCCTCCTCCGCAGGAAGCTCCGGGAGCTCGGGGATCTCGGCGCTGAGCCGACGGATCGCCCCTTCGGCGAGGGCGTCGATCTCCGCGGCGGTCAGGCTCGTGTCGCGGGCCAGCCTGCGCCGAGCCGCATCGAGGTCGCCTTCGGCCAGCGAGACAGCCGCCTGGATGAGGGTGCGGGCATCCATCTCGCGGACGGCGCTGCGCAGCTCGGCGGCGCTCACGTCGGCGCCGCCCGGCGCATCGAGCTCCGCGATCGCGCGACTCGCGCGGCGCGCGACGATCGCCTGGATCTCGTCGAAGACGGCCGTGTCGGCGATGGCTTCGAAGGGGATCGTCGGCCCCTCCTCCCGCGCCTCGACCTGCGTGCTCGCCTGCGCACTCACCTCGACCGAGGTCCGGACCACGTCCCGACCCATTCCGCCGCCGACTCCCACGAGACCGAGACCGCCGAGGAGCATCGCGACGACGGTGGCGAGTCCCCAGAGCGTCAGTCCATGCAGCATCCCGACGGACCGATCGCCGCTTCCCGCGAGCGAGGCCGTGAAGAGGCCACCCAGGAAGTAGACGATCAGCGAGGACAGCACGATCCAGATCGTCGCGCCGATCCCGAATCCTTCACTCATCGCGCTCACGTCGTCGAGACTGGCGACGCTGACACCCAGGGCGATCCCCAGCAGCGAGAGCAGCCATCCCAGCCCGATCAGCAGGACCAGTCCGGCGATCAAGGCGCCCCAGGAGATTCGGGTCGGGCTCGCAGGCTCGCGGCCTCCGACTCTCTCCGTCCCTTCCTTGCGCTCGGCTCCACTCTCGGTCATCACCCCTCCTCCGCGCCCCGGCTCGAACCCTTCCGGGCGCACTCTCGCTGGCTCGTCCGCCTGTCTCCCCTGGCTCCCTGGCGGCGATCGCGTCCTGGGCAGCCATTGCGGCGCGGCGATCGCGGCACGATCGTCGCGTCACGACGGTCGCGGCTCGGTCGCGAAAGCCCGCCCTCCGAGCTCACTCTCCCGCTCGAGACGAGACGATCCAGCCGCCCGCCTCCTCGTGAGACCAAGCACGAACCATGCCAGGAGCGGGCACCGCACGACCCGATGGAGGGGCCTCTCTCGACCGGTGCGATCCCGCGCTCATCCCCCGATCATGCGTCCCTCATCCGTCCGTCATGCAGTCGTCCGCCCTGGATCCGTCCACCCCGCATTCGCCTGAGGCAGGACACCCCGTCCTGCGGGCCGACGCCGAAGGGCTCTCACCTGATCCGCTCGCGAAACAGCTCGCTCAGCCGCTCGCTCGTCCGGACGGGACGGCCATGGACATGACGCACGATCTCGAGTGAAGGCGTGAGGAGATAGAGCGGACGATGGCGAGGGTCGAGCTCGTCGACGATCCGCCTCGACTCGGGAGTCGGCGTCTCCGCGAGGCGATCGATCCGATGCCGACCCGAACGGGGATGGACGACATACGTCGCGACGGCATCGGGACCCATGCGATAGCGGACCTTCAGGGGCCGCGACGAGCCGACCGTCGACTCGGATCGAAGCGCCTCCGAGTAGGTGTAGCCGTCTCCCGATCGTCGAATGACCCCGACCTGCAGCCTCCGTCGACCGACGCGCCGGGTCTCGCGGTGGACAGCCGTCAGCGCCTCGATCGCAGCGGCCTCGATCGTCGCGAGGACGGGCTTCGAGGCCTGGCGCGAGCGAGCCGCGTTCGACTCCGTGCCCCGGGTCTGGATGACATTGGAGGAGGCTCCGGCACATCCGATGGTGAGGAGCGCCAGGAGCGCGATCGCTCCGGCGATCGGTCTCCCTGCCGATCGCTGCGGCACCGTGCGGCGACCCGATCCATTGGCCCGGCAGGTCGTTCTCCCGCCTCGTCGCTCTCCGATCCTCCGGCTCGTCCTCTCACGCTCGCTCGATCCCTCGAGGTCCGGCATGCCCTGATCCCCTTTCGGGGCGCGTCAGAGGGAGGGTCGCCGCGGACCTTTTAAGACACAATGATCTTCTTGGTATATGATCGTTCCATATGAGGAACGATGATCCGCTGCGGTCGATCTCGGCCATGCTCGTCTTCGCCCGCGTCGTCGAGGAGGGCAGCTTCACCGCCGCGGCTCGGAGACTCGGCCTGTCGAAGGCCTCGGTCAGCCGCGAGGTCAGCGCCCTCGAGACCCGGCTGGGCGCCCAGCTGCTGCGTCGGACCACGCGCCGCATGAGCCTCACCGAGGCGGGCGATCTCTTCTACGCCCGCTGCCAGCGCGTCGTCGAGGAGGCGGAGGACGCGCAGCGCTCGGTCCACGAGCTGCAGGCCGAGCCCCATGGCTCCCTGCGTCTCGCGGTCCCCATGTCCTTCGGCAATCTCCAGCTCGCCCCCCGCCTCCATCGGGTCCTCGAACGCCATCCCGGGCTGCAGCTCGAGATCGAGGCGACCGATCGGGTCATCGATCTCATCCACGAACGCATCGACCTCTCGATCCGCATCGGTAGGCCGCGCGAGAGCAGCGCCGTGATGCGACGGCTCTGTCCGATTCGGCTTCTGCTCTGCGCGACGCCCGACTATCTCGCCCGACACGAGGCCCCCACGCGCCCGGAGCATCTGATCGACCACGAGTGCCTCGCCTACGACGGATCGACGGAGGCCTGGCGGTTCTCCACGGGCGAGACGATCGAGGTGAACGGACGCCTGCGCTACGACAATCGGGATGCGCTGCGCCGTGCCGCCCTCGACCATCTCGGGCTGGTCTACCTGCCGACCTTCGTCGTCGGCGACGACGTTCGGGCTGGCCGCCTCGTTCCGCTCCTGCTCGAGCAGACCCATCCAGGCACCTCGGCCTTCGCCGTCTATCCCGCGAGCCGTCATCTCTCGCCGAAGGTCCGGGCCATGATCGATTGGCTGGTGGAGGAGCTCGGTCCCGAGCCCGACTGGGACCACGAGCTGCCCGTACCGGGTCGGGTCTGAGCCCGTCTCGAGCGGGGGACCGCCCGCTCCCGCTCGGCTCGCTGGCATGAGCGCGCCGGACGCCCGAGCTGGCCCTGCACGCGCGACATGTCCGCGTGTCCAATCCTCGTCATCTGGATTATCGTGCGCAGACCGGGCGTCGCGAGGTATCCGACCCGGCTCCCACGGCACTCCATGGGACACTCGAAAGCCAGAATGCCATGCGAAGCCGCCCTCTCCCCCTGAGTCGCCAGCCACACCCCCAGCAGCGTCCCACGCGATGCACCGCGCCACGCTCCGCCCGGAGACGTGAGGGCCGGCGACGCGCCATGACGATCGGATGGCTGCTCTGCGTCGGTCTGGCCTGCGCCTCGCCGCCTCCGCGGACGCTCGTGCTCAGCGTATCCAACGAGCTCGGACGGACTCTCGGCGAGATCCGCCGCAAGGAGTGCGAGGCCCCGGAATCCGCTCTGGCTCCGATTCCCGGATCGCGGCTGGCGTCGGGGGAGACCCGGCGCTTCATCCTGCCGCCGAGCTGTGTCGATCTGGTCGCCGTGGACGTCCGGGGCCGGATCGTCGGCGAGCAGCGTGGGCTCCGGATGCTTCCCGGAGCCCGGTGGGTCTTGCGACGCTGACCCTGGAGGTCGACGCGTCGCGAAGAGAGGAGTCCATGAAGATCCGACGAATCCGCATGATCGCGCTCTGTGGCCTCGCCCTCGGGCTCGGCGGATGCGGGACGCGAACGCCCTACTTCCTGGTCGAGTCGACGCTCGTCGAGAGCCGCCGGCTCGCCGACGCCGCCGACGTGACGGAGACGCCGACCTTCCGCTCCGTGCGCAGCCGCATCGATACGGTGGGGCTACAGCCTCCGGACGTCTGCGCCGACCAGGGACTGACGAGCAGCGCCGGCGCCGGCGAGCTCCAGCTCGGTGTCATGCGAACCCGGTGCGGCGTCGAGATGGCCGAGCTCGAGCGGGCCCTCGCTCGTGCCGGCTATCGGGTCGTCTCCTGGAATGCCATCAGGCAGCGCGCCACGCGCCAGGAAGAGCCCCTGATCGAGACCGCGAGCGGGCTCGGCATCGACGTCCTCCTTCAGGTGAACGCGCTCGAGCGCATCGACATCCAGCCCGGCCGTGACGCCCGCTGGGAGCGCCGCTTCTACCGCGCGACACGGACCGGGGAGCGCGCCGATCCCGCCGCGGTCTCGCCCGCTCGAGCCCGCAGCTTCGAGAGGCTGATCGCACCGAGGAGGCCTCCCTCTCCTCGGGCAAACGCGTCGGGGCCACGATCAACGTGAGCGCCGTCCAGGTCGAGAGCGGAGCCACGATCTGGTTCTACGAGTCGACGCTCGTCGACGACGTCGCCGCCGAGCCGCGCGTCCAGCTGCTCGCAGACTGCGACGACGCCGACTGCCGGGAGATCCGCAAGCCGGATCCCGTCGCGTCCGCGGGACCGGTCGAGGCAGCATCTCGGGAGTCTCGACCGCCGGCGATCCCGCCGACGAGAGTCAGGCCCTCTTCTCCGAACTCGTCCGAAGCCTGGTCACGGACCTCGTGGAGCGCTTCGCGGGCAGACGTTCGTGAGACGCGGCGGCGGGGCTGCCCTTCTCCTGCCTTCGCTCTGCGCCTCCGGCTGATCTGCGCGCGGCGAGACGGCGGCTCTCCGTCGGGAGCGATGTGGAAGCTCTCTACCCGGATCGGGTAGACGACTTCCCTTCCCAAGTCTTCCGAGGCGGCACAGAGGAAGCGAGAGCGCTCCTGAGCCGTCGAGGGATGCCGTTCCCGTGGCACATTAGTTGCTATGTCCTGACTTCGTTCTTCTTCGCGCCTCTTCGTTCACGGACCTCCGGCAAGCGAGCCCGAGGCCGGCCATGAAGGCATGGCGGGTAGAGATGGCGGGTGAAGAAGGTTCTCTCGCGTCCTGGCGATCGTCCGGTCGAGACGGCTCGCGGAACGTGCGAAGTCGACGGGCACCAGACCTCGTCGCGAACGGTCCTCCGAGGACCGAGGAGCTCGAACGATGCGGATCCACGGAATCGTCCTCGCGACGGTGCTTCTCCTGCTCTCGCTTCCCGACCCGGCCCGGGCCCTCTCCGAAGGGACCTATCGGCTCACGAATCACCGCGACGGCAACGCCGCCGAGCCCCTCTACGGGCTTCGTCTCGACGGTCTCTTCGACGGCGACGCGCGGACCATCGTCACCTTCGACTTCGAGGCCGCCGACGGCATGTTCCTCGACTATGCGGAGTCGGCGGGCACGATCCGCATCCGGGGCGAGGCCTTCGGAGGCGTCGACGGAGGCCATGCGCATGTCGACCCGGAGGTCTTCCGGATCGATTTCCGTTACGACGATGTGACGGTGGGCGCCGACGGAACGCTGCGCGCCAATGCCGGACTCGGTTCGATCACGCGCGTCTCCGACGCGATGGTCTGGACACTCGAGGGCTATGCGGGGAGCTACAGCGATGCCTTCTACGTCGAGACCGGTCACCGGGGAAACCCGGGCTACTCCGGATACGGATGGATGAATCACGCGCCCACGGGCGAGTCGATGCGGCGGCTCCCCTCCTCGGACTGGCTCTTCGAAGTGAGCGAGCCCATCCCCGAACCCGGCGCAGCCATGCTCTTCGGCGTCGGCCTCGCAGTCGTCTCGCGGGCCGGTCGTCGCTCCGCTCGATAGGTCCGCTCCGACCCGCTCCGTCGCCGGCCCGGTCCGAGAAGGTCCGGGCCGGCGCCGCTGCGAGCGGGCTGTCCTCCGCTTCGTATCGGGCTCCCATCGGGCCTCTACCCCGCGAGCGGCTCTCGCGAGCGTCGCCGCACCGGGATCCTATGATCCCGGCATGAAGCGTTCGCGTATTCTTCCTTCTGACTCGTCCACACTACCCGCCTCACCCCTCTGGTCCCTGCCCCGAGCCCCGCGAGCAGTCCCCTGTCGAGAGGACATGAGGCGAGGGTGGACGCATCGCCAGGCCAGCGACCATGTCTGAGAAGCTCGAAGGAAGCGAGGAGAAGCGGGTGAACCCGCCTTCCGGGAATCGCACCAGGGAGCATGTCCTGCTGACCGGGGCCTCGGGCTATGTCGGGGGTCGCCTGCTCCCGCTGCTCCAGGCGAAAGGCCTCCGGGTCCGCTGCCTGGCCCGCCACCCCGAGTTCCTCGAACGTCGCCTGGACGGGAACACCGAGGTCGTGAAGGGCGACGTCCTCGACGAGCAGAGCCTGGACTTCGCGCTCGAGGGCATCCACACCGCCTACTATCTCGTCCACTCGATGGGGAGCAGCGATCGCGAGTCCTTCGAGGAGAAGGATCGCAGGGCCGCGGAGAACTTCGGTCGGGCGGCTCGCGCGGCCGGAGTCCAGCGGATCATCTACCTCGGCGGTCTCGGCGAGGAGGACGGCGACCTCTCCCCGCATCTGCGGAGCCGACACGAGGTCGGCCGGATCCTCGCCGCCTCCGGCGTCCAGGTGATCGAGCTCCGGGCGTCGATCGTGATCGGCTCTGGAAGTCTCTCCTTCGAGATGATCCGAGCGCTCGTCGAGCGGCTCCCCGTCATGGTGACGCCCCGATGGGTGAGCGTCGTCGCCCAGCCCATCTCGATCGACAGCCTGCTGGGCTACCTGATGGCCGCACGTGAGCTCGAGACCGACGAGAGCCGGATCTACGAGGTCGGTGGCTCCGAGCGCGTCTCGTACGGCGATCTCATGAGGGAGTACGCACGACAGCGGAAGCTCCGGCGCCGCCTGAGGCGGCATACCCACGGCGAGGACTAT
>CAYXLY010000164.1:0-9318 GCA_964466005.1 uncultured Spirochaetaceae bacterium
GCCTCGATGCGTTCGCCGAGGGGGACGGAGCCGGGGAGCCGCAGGCCGGGACGGAGGCGAGCGCGGCTGGCGCGGCTGGCGCGAGGGTGGAGATCCTCCGCGAGGAGTCGGCGCTCGCCGACTGGGCGCTGCGTGTCGGAACGGCGGAGCGGATCGCGATCCAGCCGGTGGCGACCCGGGCGGGGGCCGTCGAGAGCCGTCTGCTCGGTCTCTGTGTCGCGGTCTCCGGCGGCGAGTCCGTCTACCTGCCCGTCGTGGGCGGGGACGAGGGACTGCTCGATCGGGAGGGCATTCGTCTCGAGAAGCTCGTCGAGGCCCTTCGGACCCTCTGGTCGAAGGATGGGGGACCTGCCTGGGTCGGCTTCGACACGAAGGACATCCAGAGCCTGCTCGGTGAGGCGGGCGTGGAGCTGCCCCTGCCCGAGCTCGACGGGCTCGTGGCGGGACAGCTGCTCGATGCGACGGGCGTCCACTGGGTCTCGGCCCTCGCCGCCGAGTATCTCGGTCGGTCGGTTCCCAGCTGGGAGGACCTCGCCGGTCGCGGCGCTCGGGAGAAGACCGTCGAGGCGCTCGGCATCGAGGCCGTATCGGGATGGGCGGCCAGCCAGGCCGAGGCGCTGCTGGCGCTGCAGCCGGTCCTGCGTGCGCGGCTCGAGACGGAGGGGCTGTGGCCCCTCTACGACGAGGTCGAAGGACCGCTCACTGCGGTCCTCTCCCGCATGGAGCGCACGGGCATCCGGATCGACGAGGCGCAGCTCGCTCGTCTCTCCCTCGAGTACGAGAAGGAGCTCGATCGGATCGTGCGGGAGATTCATCTGCTCGCCGGCGAGGAGTTCCTCGTGAGCAGCCCGAAGCAGCTCCAGGTCATCCTCTTCGAGAAGCTCGGGCTGCCGGTCGTCAAGAAGACCAAGACCGGCTACTCGACCGACGAGAGCGTGCTCGAGCAGCTCACGGCCCATCACGAGCTGCCGGGACGGGTGCTCGCCTGGCGCAAGCTCTCGAAGCTCAAGACGACCTACGTCGACGCGTTGCCTCCGCTGGTGAGCCCACGGACCGGACGCATTCACCCGTGCTTCCATCAGCTCGGCGCTGCGACCGGCCGCCTCTCGGCCTCGAATCCGAACGTCCAGAACATCCCGATCCGGGGCGACCAGGGGGCCCGCATCCGGGAGGCCTTCGTGCCTGCCGAGGGGAGGGTGCTCGTCTCGGCCGACTACTCCCAGGTCGAGCTCCGGATCGTCGCGCACTACTCCGGCGATGCCTCGCTGATCGACGCCTTCCGTCAGGGGGAGGACATCCATCGCCGGACGGCCGCGGAGGTGGCGGGGATCTCGCTGGAGGAGGTCAGCGACGAGCAGCGCGCGCGCGCGAAGGCCGTGAACTTCGGAATCATCTACGGCTCCTCGGCCTATGGCCTCGCGCAGCAGCTCGGAATCGCGGCTGGTGAGGCGCAGGCGACGATCGATGCGTACTTCGAGCAGTACCAGGGGGTGCGTCGATTCCTCGACGAGACGATCGAGAAGGCGCGGCGGGAGGGCTGCGTCCGGACCTGGCTCGGTCGACGACGCGCCCTGCCGGACCTGGGGTCGCGCAATCGCATGCTCCGGCAGGCCGCCGAGCGGATGGCCACGAACACCGTGATCCAGGGCACCGCAGCGGATCTGATCAAGAAGGCGATGGTCGAGGTGGATGCCGTCCTGCGGGCAGAGGCGCTGGAGACTCGAATGGTGCTCCAGGTCCACGATGAGCTCGTCTTCGAGGCGCCCGTCGAGGAGCAGGAGAGGCTCTCGGGACTCGTCCGGGAGCGGATGGAGGGCGTCGCCCGGCTGGCGGTGCCCCTCACGGTGGAGATCGGCGTGGGCGCCAGCTGGAGAGACGCGCATTGACGCGAAGCCAGGTATTTCCCTCTGGGGGATCTCCGGCTGGCTCGAGCAGCTCGAAGGCGCGAGCAGCTCGAAAAAAAGCCCATCGGCGAAAAAAAGCTGCCACCCCTCCCGCGGAGCGTCCACTTCCTCGATACAAAAAGCCGAATTCCCCTTCCCAGGGATGACCCGGAACGCCTTCGTGGCGTTCCGGGTTTTTGCTTTCAGGCCGGGGCTTTCAGGCCGGGGATCGGGGCTCGAGGAGATTCAGGCTGAAGAGGCCCTGCGAGTCGAGATAGCGCTCGGAGACTTCGAGGCCGGCTCGAAGCGCGAGGTCGTCGATCTCCTCGAACGAGTACTTGTGCGAGTCCTCCGTGTGGATGCGCTCGCCCGCGTTGAACGACACGTCGAGGTCGAGGTCGTCGATCCGCACGCTCTGGGTCTCCCGGCTCTCCAGGTAGCTCCGCACCCGTCCGAAGACCTCGTCGTAGTGGACGCGATGAGCGAATCGCTCCGGCGCGAAATGTCCATGGAGCTCGCGGTTGATCCGCGACAGGAGGTTCAGATCGAACCGGGCCGTGACCCCGCGGCTGTCGTCGTAGGCGCGCTCGAGCACCTCCCGGTCCTTTCGGAGATCGATGCCGACGAGCATCCGATCGCTCTCCGACATGTTCGCGCTGCGGCGCGCCAGGAAGTCGGCGGCGTCCTCCCGCTCGAGATTCCCGATCGAGGAGCCGAGCCAGAGCGTGAGCTGGGGCCCGAGCTCGAGGTCTTCGATCTCCGCCAGCCCGACCTCGTACTCCGCGATGGCGGGCAGGATCTCGAGCTCTGGGTGGGTCTCCTCGAGTCGATCGACCGACTCCTCGAGGGCGGCCCGGGAGACGTCGATGGGCGCGTAGCGCAGCGCGCGGCCGTCCCTCTGGAAGGCTCTCAGCAGGGACTCCGTCTTCACGGCGCTGCCGCTGCCGAGCTCGACGACGGTCTCGATCGTCGGCAGTCGCGCCGCGAGGTCCGGGGCTGCTCGCTCGAGGATCTCGCCTTCGGCCCGGGTCAGGTAGTACTCGGGGAGCTCGCAGATCTCCTCGAAGAGCCGAGACCCCTCTTCGTCGTAGAGGAAGGTGCAGGGGAGGCTCTTGGGCTCGCTCGTGAGCCCTTCGCGCACGGTCCCGGCGAAGTCGAGCTTGGCAATGGCCGCCTTCGGCTCCAGCCAACGGGTCCGGGACGATCGAGGCGGATGGGATTGGGTCGGACTCAAGGTGGGCCTCCCGATTTCAGGATCGTTTCCCTCTGCGAGCCGATCGCACGCGGACCGGGCGCATCCTGCGATGCCTCGCAGAGGGTGTGCGTCGGACCCTAGCATCCAGAATTCCCGAGAAAGGGCGCGGGCTCGTGACCCCGACTCGCGCTGCCCTGCTCGAGGGAGTCCGGCGATCGGGGGCTCAGTGCAACAGCTTGGTCCGGGCGAGCACGTACTCGGCCTCGGAGAGAACGCCTTGATCGAGCAGCTGGCTCAGCTCGCGCAGCCGGTCCGCCAGGGCCTCGCGTCGCTGGATCTCCAGCGGAAAAGACACGTCGGTCGAGACGACGAAATCCTCCACCTCGTCCTCGAGATCGATCTCGTCCCGCTCCGGGGTGGGACTCGAGCGGGCGACTCGCTCGGGGTCCGAAGCCCCCGGAAGAGGAGGCGGCTTAGCCGGGGGCCATCCCGAGACTGGAGCCCCTCGGACGGCGAGCGACGGGTGGGGTCGGGAGAGCCTGTCGGCCCGCGCCCGCCCCGGCTCCGTCCGCGGAGGCGGGGTCTCCTGGCGACCGATCCGCTGCTGCCCGCGGACGAGCTGGAAGGAGCCGATCGTGAAGAGGGCCAGCGCCGGAAAGAACGTGGCGGCGGGAAGGAGCTCGTGAGTCGAGCCCAGGAAGGCCAGGATCGAGAGGCCGATCAGGAGCAGACCGAGAGGGCGCGGATCGGACATGGGCGGGTCGTCCTCGAAAGGGGCGGGCGAGAGGCGAGACGGGCATGCTGCGCGCGCTCTCCGGACGCATCGTCCCGGCCACCGTCTCCGCTTGAGTCCCGGCCGGGAAATCCATCCCACCCGCCCTGCCTGCTCCCCCTTTTTTTACCCGCGGGAACTCTGCCCGGCGCGAGAAGACTCGAGGATTTCTGAGGGTCGCCTCCAGAAAAGAGCACTCGCTCTTGCCCGATCCCGCGCGCGATTGCGCCTGGGAGGGAGAGCACGGATCCGGATTGCCGTGCCGCCCCAAGGAGGAGAATCCCATGAGCGCAGCCATCCAGACCCCCTTCGAGTGTCCGTCCCCCTCAGAGAGCGAGAGCCCGTCGAAGGCTCCGGTCGTCTCGCTGGCGACCCGACAGCCCATCGATCCCGAGGTCGCCGAGCGGCGCCGCGAGGAGCGCGAGCTGGTCGCGGGCATCCTCTCCGGTGACGACCAGAGCTTCGGCCGGCTCTACGGGCTCTACGCGCCCCGCATCCATCGGTTCGCCGTGAAGCGGCTCGGAGATCCCGTCGAGGCCGAAGACGTCGTCCAGGACGTCTTCCTGGAGATCCACCGCTGCCTGGGATCCTGGGAGGGGCGATCGAGCCTCCTGACCTGGATGTTCGGCATCGCGCATCATCAGCTCTGCCGGCGTTTCCGGAAGAAGACGCCGATCGGTCTGCCCATGGAGCAGCTCGAGGCGGCGACTCCCGTCAGCGAGGGGGGCACGATCGAGCGTCGGGTCGATGCCGGTCGTGCCCTCGAGGTCTGCGCCGACGTGCTCGACGAGGAGATCTCCCCCGCGCAACGCGAGATCTTCGACCTCTACTACGGTGAGAGGCTCGCGACGAAGGAGATCGCACGCGAGCTGGGCAAGTCGAATCAGGCCGTGAAGATCAGCCTCTTCCGGACACGCAGGGCGATGGAGGCCCGACTCGAGGCGGCTGCGCTGCAGCGGAGCGCCTGAGGCCTGGACTCCGCTCCGCCCCCTCGTTCTTCGGGTGGGAACGGGACGCGCTTCGCGCGCGAGCGGGACGGGAAGGGAGCGTCGGTCACGGCTCCGCGAGGATCACCGCCAGGCGATCGCGAGCGAGCGCCCAGTCGTTCTTCACGGTGCGCTCTGCGACCTTCACCTCGCGGGCGATCTCGGGGATCGTGAGTCCCCCGAAGACCTTCAGGGTCACGACCAGGGCCGCCCGATCGTGCTCGCTCGCGAAGATCTCGAGAGCGCGCTCGGCCACCTGGAAGCCCTCCTCGTCCGCCCTGATCGAGGGAAAGACCGACTCGTCGAGCTCCTGCTTCCGCGCCCCCGCTCCGCGCTTCTCCGCGCGGTGACTTCTCGCATGATCGATGAGGACGTGTCGCATGATGCCGGAGGCGACGTTGTAGAAATGCGATCGGTCCTCCCACTCATGAGCCATTCGGGAAGACAAACGGACATAGGCCTCGTTCACGACGGCCGTCGCCGAGAGCGTATGATCACTTCGTTCGCCCCGGACCAGTCGCGCAGCGCGCTTGCGCAGCTCGGGGTAGACGCGCTCCCAGAGCTGGTCCGCGCTCTGCGAGTCCTCCGAGGCGCGTCGGAGGAGGCCCGTGATCTCGCCAGTCGGATCGGGACGGTCGTCCATCTCCCCATTCTATGGGATCGGACGTCCGATGGGAGATCGAGATCGAGCTCGAGGTCTCGAAGAAGGCTCAGGCGCCTGCTTGGCGTGGGGCTTGCGCCACTCTGAAGAGTCTGCGCGGGACGTCTGGATCGGCGCGCGGGATCCGGGCGAGCTGCATGTTCTCCTCGACGTGTGCGGGATCGCGCATGCCGACGACGGCGGTCGTGACGTGGGCCGTGCTGCGGACGAATTGCAGTGCCGCCGTCGCATCGGTCGGCGCCTCGGGAAAGGCCTCGCGCACGAAGACCGGCACCCGGCCGACCAGGCGACCTCCATAGAGCGGCGCACTCGCCAGGACCGCGATCCCGGTGTCTCGGAGGCTCTCGAGCAGGGCTCGGCTGTGTCCATCCGGTCCCAGCTGGGTCTCCGCCGCCGCGCCCTCGCCCATCGCGAGTCCGTAGGGCAGCTGGATCGCACGCAGATGGTGGTCCGCACTGCCGACGTCCAGAGCCACCTCGAGCAGATCGACGAGGGCGAGATGGCTCCGGTCGGAGTCGGGAAGCAGGAAGCCGTCCCAGGTGGCGAGGCCGTAGGCTCCGATCCACCCACGCCCGACCGCTTCCTCGAGCGCTTCGAAGGCAGCCGTGAGAGCCTCCCGGAAGCGATCGGGACCGAGCTTGCGGAGCAGGATCTCCGGCTCCTGGATCAGATAGGAGTCGATCGTCTCGAGGCCCAGGTTCCGTCGACTGCGCTCGATCTGGTCGAGCAGGAAGGCCGGTGCGATCGCGTGCCCCTGGATCACGTCGGCCAGATCGAGCAGACCCGACTCGATGTAGGTCGAGTAGAGATCGCGTTGCGCGGAGGTGTAGTCCCGTGCCCGCTCGGGATCCGGGGTCAACGCGCCGCCCTTGCTCACGACGACGATCTCGTCGCGGGCGACCCGCCCCTCCCGGAAGGCGCGACCGAGCGCCCGACCGAGGGCCCGCTCGCTCGTCTGCATCCGATCCGAGAGGGCGGTGTCGAAGACGTTGCCGCCCCGCTCGAGGATCTCCAGCGCGGCGCTGCGGTAGAGCAGGTCGTCGATCCCGCCCGGATCGCCCCGGAGCGTGCCCAGCGCCAGGGAGGAGAGCCAGAGCTCGTCGGGTCGCGTGAAGTGATCGGACGCGACGCGCTGACGGTCGGCGAAGCGGCGCGTGCCCTCGGCGGTCGCCCGCCCCGGCTGGAGCGTCGAGACGGAGCGGTCGGACGGATCGGGCGACATGGGGCGGGGAATCTATCGCGCCGATCCGGGCCTGCCCAGCCGCGGCCTGCGGGCGAATGGACGCTCGGAAAGTTGGATTCCGCGATCCGGCGCGTCGCCATCGCCCCTATACTGCGCCGTCACGGGCCGCGGCTCCCGAACGGAGGCCGTTCAGGGGCGGGTTGGGGAGGACGATGCAGCAGCTGTTCTCGATCGAGGGAAAGACGGCACTGGTGACGGGTGGGGGCAGCGGGATCGGCTGGATGATCGCCGAGGCCTACGTCCGAGCGGGCGCCCGCGTCGTGATCGCCTCGCGCAAGAAGACGGAGCTCGATGCGCGCATCGCAGAGCTCGGCGGGGTGGGTGAGTGCAGGGCGATCGTCGCCGATCTCTCGACGGAGGCGGGCTGCAACGCGCTCGGCGACGAGATCGAGTCCCATGAGGGGAAGCTCGACATCCTGGTGAACAATGCCGGAGCGAATTGGGGGGCGCCCTATGCGGAGTTTCCGGAGTCGGCCTGGAGTCGGGTGCTCGATCTGAACGTGAAGGCCGTCTTCGCCCTCACCCGACGACTCACCCCGCAGCTCGAGCGGGCGGCGAGCGAGGCCGATCCGGCGCGGGTGATCAACATCGGCTCGATCGACGGGATCCAGGTGCCCGATCTCGAGACCTACTCCTACTCGGCGAGCAAGGCCGCCGTCCACCACCTCTCCGCCGTGCTCGCCAGGAAGCTCGCCCCCCGGCACATCACGGTGAACGCCGTCGCCCCCGGTCCATTCCAGAGCCGGATGATGCGCGCCACTCTCGAGCGGGTGGGAGACGCCATCACGAGCATGGTTCCGCTCGGTCGGATCGGCATGCCCGAGGACATGGCGGGGATCGCGATCTTCCTGGCGTCCCGAGCCGGAGCCTATCTGACGGGGACCGTGATTCCCGTCGACGGCGGGATCTCGGGCACGCGATGAGAGGGCCTCTGAGCGCGAGACGGCGGGTCACCGATGCGTCTGCACCATGAGAATTGCCTCGTGGAGGTCTCGGCGTGGGGGGAGCGCGGTGATTCCCGCTGCGACGACGCCGAGGTCTGGATCGAAGGAGAGGCGATCCTGATCTCCTACCTCGACGACGAGGGCCTCGTCGTGCTCGAAGGGCGCTCGGATGGAGAGGGAGGCTGGACCCTCGCCGGCCGGAGTCGGCCGTGGCGGGCCTCTCTCGAGCCCGCGCCCGGAGAGGCGCGCGCCTGGGTGGGAGAGATCGAAGAGCAGGGAGAGCGGGGGCGCTGGCGGCTCCGACTCGCCGAAGCCGAAGCCGAAGCCGAGGTCGATGACGCGTCCACCTCGTGAGAAGGGAGAGAATGAAATGTCCGAAGAGCCTCTGATCGCCGTCTTCATCGACTACGAGAACCTGGCGATCGGTGCGCGTGATTCCAAGTGGGGTCACCTGAACATCGACCTGATCCTGAAACGCCTGCTCGAGAAGGGCCGTATCGTGTACAGGCGGGCCTACTGCGACTGGAGTCAGTACCGCAACGACGTTCGGGACTTCCACGCCCGCGGCATCGAGCTGATCGACATCCCCCGCTCCAAGATGAGCGGGAAGAACAGCGCCGACATCCGGATGGTCGTCGATGCCCTCGATCTCTGTTATTCGAAGGAGCACATCGAGATCTTCGCCCTGCTCACGGGCGACAGCGACTTCTCGCCCCTCGTCTCGAAGCTGAAGGAGAATCACAAGCGCGTGATCGGGAGCGGGGTCCGGAACTCGACCTCGGGGCTCCTGGTCTCGAGCTGTGACGAGTTCCTCTACTACGACGATCTCGCCAAGGCGGCAGACGTGAAGGCCGCCAAGCACGCCCAGAAGCAGAAGCCTCCGGCGAAGAAGAAGGCCGCCTCGAAGAGCCGGGAGGCGGAGAAGGCTTCGGAGCCGGCCTCCGAATCGACTCCCTCCGAGGAGGGGCTCGACGCCATCGATCTGATGCTCGAGGTCGTCGAGAGCCTGTCGCAGGACTACGACGTGATCTGGGGCTCGATGATCAAGCAGGCGCTGCGCCGGCTCCACCCGGACTTCAGCGAGGCTCACGCGGGCTATCGGAACTTCGCGGAGCTGCTGCAGGAGGCCGAGCGCGAGGGCTGCGTGCGTCTCGAGTACGACGAGGGTCGCGGCAACTATCGCGTGGACCTCGTCGACGCCGCCTAGACGGAATCCGGAGCCGGGCCGGACGCGTCGCCCAGGATCGCCCGGCAATGGGCGAGCAGATGCGCATGGGCATCGCGCATCCAGCCGGGATCCGGTGCGTCGGCGTCGCCTGCGTCTCGCTCGAGCCTCTCGCCGATCACTTCGAGGGCCTCGCGGGCCCGGGCGGCAGCCGAGCTGAGGTCGGGATGGCGCTCGACCCGTGCGGCCTCGAGGGACGAGAGCCACTCGTCGCGTTCGGATCGGCTCGAGAGCCGGACCCGCGCGATCAGGTTCTCGAGGGCGCGGGCGTACTCGCCTTGGACCGACATGGGGATCTCCTCTCTGCGATCTGCGATGTCCCGCAGCCGCCCGGGATCCCGGTCGCGCCGGGGTTAGAGGCCATCTCATGAACCCCTCGGTCGCGATGCACGCGTCTTCGGCCCGATCT
>CAYXLY010000165.1:0-9296 GCA_964466005.1 uncultured Spirochaetaceae bacterium
GTCGCAGAGTCGGTCGAGCTCTTCCTTGGACTCGCTCTCGGTGGGCTCGATCATCAGCGTGCCCGCCACGGGAAACGACATGGTCGGTGCGTGAAAGCCGTAGTCGATCAGGCGTTTCGCGATGTCCTCGACCGTGACGCCGGCGCTCCGTTCGAAGGGACGGCAGTCGATGATGAACTCGTGCGCGACGCGCCCGCTCGGGCCGGTGTAGAGCACGTCGTAGTGGCCTTCGAGTCGACGCGCCATGTAGTTCGCATTGAGGATCGCAATCAGGGTCGCCTGCTCGAGGCCGGCGGCGCCCATCAACGCGATGTAGCTCCACGAGATCGGCAGGATGGAGGGACTGCCGAAGGGCGCGGCGGACACGGCTCCCTCTCCGAAGAGCGGGTGCCCCGGCATGAAGTCACGCAGATGGTCGGCGGCGCAGATCGGGCCCATTCCGGGTCCGCCGCCCCCATGCGGGATCGCGAACGTCTTGTGGAGGTTCAGGTGGCAGACGTCGGCGCCGATCTCCGCCGGCGAGGTCAGTCCGACCTGGGCGTTCATGTTGGCCCCGTCCATGTAGACCTGGCCGCCCGCCTCGTGGATCACGCCGCAGATCTCGCGGACCGCCTCCTCGAAGACGCCGTGGGTCGAGGGGTAGGTGATCATGAGAGCGCCGAGCTGGTCGCGATGCGCCTCGACCCGTTCGCGCAGGTCGGCGACGTCGATGTTGCCGCGAGCGTCGCATTTCACGGCGACGCAGCGGAAGCCCGCGATCACCGCGCTCGAGGCGTTCGTGCCGTGGGCCGAGACCGGGATCAGGCAGACGTCGCGCTCCGGCTCGCCTCGGGCCTGGTGGTAGCGACGGATCGCGAGCAGGCCGGCGTACTCGCCCTGGGAGCCCGCATTGGGCTGCAGCGAGACCGCGGGCAGGCCGGTGATCTCGCCGAGCCAGGTCTCGAGCTGCTCGAAGAGGGCGGCATAGCCGGCTGCCTGGTCGGCCGGCGCGTAGGGATGGAGCCCTGCGAACTCCGGCCAGGTCACCGGGATCATCTCGACCGTCGCATTCAGCTTCATCGTGCAGGAGCCCAGCGGGATCATCGACGTCGTCAGTGAGAGATCCTTCGCCGCGAGGCGATGGATGTAGCGGAGCATCTCCGTCTCGGAGTGATGGCGATGGAAGACCTCGTGCTCGAGAAACGCGGAGCGGCGGCGGAGCGCCTCGGGCAGGTCGTCGTCCGCGGCCCCGCTCTCCCGGGCGAGCGCCTCGATCTCGAAGTCGAGGGATCCGCTCGGCGAGAAGCACTCCAGGATGTCGAGCACGTCGCGGACCGTCGTCGTCTCGTCGAGCGCGATGCCCAGCGTGCCGTCCGGCTGCGGGGTCGCCGGGCGATCGTCTCGGGGCGGATCTCCGGCGGATGCCGCCTCCGATGCGTGGCCGGCCTCGGACGAGTGCACGCTCGAGGGCAGCGGCGAGGGGATCGTGTAGTGGGTCCGCAGGTTCAGCTCGCGCTCCCAGCCGGCGGAGAGCACCTGTCCGGGCTCGAGCCCGATCGGCCGCACGCGCAGGGTGTCGAAGAAGGGCACGTCCGCCACCTCGTGTCCGAGGCGTCGGAGACCGGCCGCGAGCGCACCGGTGAGGGATCGGATTCGTCGGGCGGTCCGGCGCAGGCCTTCGGGGCCGTGATAGACGGCGTACATGCTGGCGAGGATCGCGAGCAGGACCTGGGCCGTGCAGATGTTGCTGGTGGCCTTCTCGCGCCGGATGTGCTGCTCCCGCGTCTGGATCGCGAGGCGATAGGCGAGGCGTCCGTCGCGATCGCGAGAGACGCCGACCAGACGACCGGGCAGCCGGCGCGCATGCTCTTCGCGCGTGGCGAAGTAGGCCGCATGGGGCCCTCCGAAGCCCATCGGGACCCCGAAGCGCTGGGTCGTCCCGAGCGCCACGTCGGCGCCGAGCTCGCCCGGCGGCGTGAGCAGCGTCATCGCCAGCAGGTCGGCTGCGACGATTGCCAGGGCCGACGCCTCGTGGGCGCGATCGATGATCTCGCGAGGGTCGAAGACGCGACCGTCACTGGCCGGGTACTGGAGCAGCACGCCACAGCAGTCGAGCGCCTCGAAGTCCGCGGTCTCCGGGTCGCCCACGTGCAGCGTCACGCCCATGGCCTCGGCGCGCGTGCGCAGCACGCCGAGCGTCTGCGGATGACAGTCCCGGGACGCGAAGAAGCCGCTCTTCTTGCCGCGTGCGACCGCGCGGCAGAGCCCGAGGGCCTCCGCAGCGGCCGTCGCCTCGTCGAGCAGCGACGCGTTGGCGAGCGGCAGGCCGGTCAGGTCCGAGACCAGGGTCTGGAAGTTCAGCAGAGCCTCGAGGCGGCCCTGGGAGATCTCGGCCTGGTAGGGCGTGTACTGCGTGTACCAGGCGGGATTCTCGAGGACGTTGCGCTGCACCACGCCGGGCACGATCACGTCGTGGTAGCCCATGCCCAGATAGCTGCGATGGACGCGGTTCTCGCTGGCGATCTCGCGCAGCATGCCCAGCAGCTCGTGCTCGCCGAGGGGCTGCGTCGGCAGTCCCTCCAGGAGGAAGGGCTCCTTGCGTCGGATCGAGTCGGGCACGGTCGCATGCGCCAGGTCCTCGAGGCTGTCCAGGCCGATCGCCCTCAGCATCTCGGGGATCTGACTCGTGCGCGGGCCGAGATGTCGCCGGGCGAAGGTGTCGCTCGGTCGCATGGAGTCGGAGGCATCTTGAAGGGGCTGAAGGGGGTTCTGCATGGTCCTCGCCGCTTTCGACTCGAGCGCCTCGGGGGGGTGCGCTCTGAGGGTCCGGGGCCGCTGGAGACGAAGGGTTAGCACAGGGACTCCGCCGCCTCGGAACCCGAGACTAGCGGCGTGAGGGGGAGGCGTCCCGCGCGTCCTCGAGGAGCGCTCGCAGCCGCAGCAGGTTCTCGGCGCCGCCCAGCACGAGGAGCCGGTCCCCGCCCTTCAGTGCGAAGTCGGGCGCCGGATTGGGATGGCTCGCCTCTCCGCGCTCGACGACGAGGACGCTGCTGCCGGTCTCGGCGCGGACGTCGAGCTCGCCCAGGGTCGGCTCGCCGGCGAGCCCCATCGGGACCTCGATCCACTCGGTGTCGGTGTGCTCGAGCAGCTCCATCAGCCAGGGGTCGATCGGGAGCGCCGCCGGGGCGCGGATCGCCTCGTATCCCTCGTCGCGCAGCGCCTCGGTGAAGCGGGTGATCGCGCCGCTCGGGACCTCGAAGATCTCGAGGGCCCGCGCGACGAGCTCGATCGAGCCCTCGAACTCCTCGGCGACCACCATGTCGGCCCCGGCCATCGAGAGTCGGTCGACCTCCTGGACGTAGCGCGTTCGCGCCAGGATCCGGGTCTGCGGCGCCATGGCCCGGATCCTCGACACGATCCGCCGGGTCGCGAGCGCGTCCGAGATGGCGACGGCGACCAGGCGTGCCCGGTCGACGCGAAGATGACGCAGCACCTGGGGCCGGGTGGCGTCGCCGTAGATCAAGGGCTCGTCGCTCCGAGCGCCCTCGGCGGCGGCGCTCGGATTGGTGTCGACCGCCACGAAGGGGACGTCGAGGGATCGGAGCAGTCGGATCAGGGTCTGGCCGGCGGGGCCGTAGCCGATCACGACCACCCGGGTCCGGTCTCCGTCGAGATCCGGCATCGCCTCGGGAAGCGCGACGCCCGGATGGCTGAGGCGCTCGGCGAGCCATCCCGCGATGGCGGGCGCGAATCGGATCAGGAAGGGGGAGACGAGCAGGGTGGAGATCGAGGCCGCGACCACCCGCTGCTGGAGTGCGGGCTCGAGCAGGCCGGCCTGGGCCGCCACGCCGAGGAGGACGAAGGAGAACTCGCCCATCTGACAGAGGGCCAGCCCCGCCTCGAGGCCCACGCGCAGCGACTGGCGCAGCAGCCAGACGGCCGCCGCGCTCACGATCAGCAGCTTGCCCAGCACGATCGCGGAGACGTCGAGCAGGAGCGTGCCCGGCTCGGCCCAGACCTGAAGGGGATCGAAGAGCATGCCGACCGCCGTGAAGAAGATGCCGAGCAGGACTCCACGGAGCGGAACGACTTCGCTGAAGAGCTGGTGGGCATAGGGCGAGGCGCTCGCGGCCATGCCGGCGAGGAAGGCGCCGACGGCGAGGGTCAGGCCGAGCTCCTCGGCGAGCAGTGCCGAGCCGAGGACGAGCAGCAGCGCGAGCAGGCTGAAGAGCTCGCTGCTGCGCGACTGGGCCACGCGGTCGAGCACCCTGGGCACGAAGAACCAGACGCCGAAGCCGACGACCGCGAGGGCTCCCGCCATTCGAGCCAACGCCAGTCCGATTCCGCCCGCTCCGCTCGCCTCGCCGGCCAGGAGCGGCACGACCAGCAGGAAGGGCACGATCGCCAGGTCCTGCATCAGGAGGATCGCCACCGCGAGGCGTCCGCCCGGGGCATCGATCTGGCCCTCGTCGGCCAGGAGTCGCAGCACGATCGCCGTGCTCGACATCGCGACGCCGGCGCCCACGACCAGGGCGGTTCTCCAGTCGAGCCCCGACGCGTGGCTGATCCAGGCCACCGCGCCGAGAGTCGCGGCGAGCTGGAACCCCCCGCCGACCAGCGCCGGTCTCCAGAGGGTGCGAACGCGCTCGAGGGGAAGCTCGAGGCCGATCTCGAAGAGCAGGAAGACGACGCCGATCTCGGCCAGGCTCCGCACCCGTTCCGGGTCGGCGACCAGCCCCAGGGCACCGGGACCCGCGATCGCGCCGACCACGAGAAACCCGACCACCGAGGGCATGCGCAGCCTCTCGGTGACGGCCAGCGCGCCCGCGGCGAGCGCGAGCAGCGTCACCGCTTCGATCAGGCCATGGGATGCCTCCACCCTCTCTCGTCCCCCACCTCAGAGCGATTGGCGGATCTGCTCCAGCACCAGGCGGGATCGCGTCTCGTCCCCGAAGACGCCGACCCGGATTCGCAGCTCGGTGCGCTGTGGGTCGCGCGCGCGCAGACGCAGGTCGACCGGATCCCCGCTCGGGGTCCGCGCCTTCCAGTGTACGAAGCCCGGCTCCCGAGTCACGGAGAGCGTCTCATAGCCCAGTGTGTCCAGCGCGAGCCCGCTCGCGACGTCGAGCCGGGCGAGGCCGATGTCCTCGGTCGACCGCAGCTCGCCGGTCGCGAAGGCGACGGCGCTCGTGCCCGCTCCGCCGAGGAGCAGGAGCGCGCCGCAGCCCGTCGTCGCGCAGAGCAGCGAGAGGCCGATCGCGAACGCCAGGCCTCCGCCGCGGAGACGGCGCCCGATCGTCCGACGGGTCTCGGGGCGACCGCGAGGCGTCGAGAGGGAGAGGATCTGCACGGGCTCCAGTCTCGGCCTTTGCCGAAGCCCTGTCGAGAAGTCGCCCCTCGCCGCGCCCCGCGGCGGGATCGTCGAGGGAGCCGGCGGGCCGTCGGGAGGCGGACCGTCGGGAAGAACATCGCAGAGCGCTCGGGAAGACGGTCGCAGACGTCGTCGAGCGTCGGCAGGAAGAATGCATCCGCGAGGAAAAAGTCATCAAGACTGGCCGCGGCGTTCGCGATAAGAGGCCACCGGCGCGCATCGCACGGCGCTCCGGGGTCGGATCGAGACTGCGATCACGGCACCGGGAGCAGAGCACCGGGATCCGGACGAAGGAGAGAGATTCGCATGGCGCGAAGGACCGGGCAGGATGGACTCGCTTCCCTCGACCCGAGCGCAGACTCGGCTCCGACCGAGGGCGAGAGTCACTCCGAGCATCAGGCGGCTCTCGATGCCACGCTCTTCCGTTCGGGCGAGGACGCCTACGAGCTCGTGCTCGAGCTCGAGGCCGGTGAGCTCCGTCTGCGGAGGCCCGGCGCGCGCTGAGGCCGAGACTCGCGCCTCGCGCGCCGACCCCATTCCTGGGCATCCCCATGGGGATCAGGAAATCCACGACGAGCGGTGTTAACGTGGCACGCGAGCTTCCGTTCGCGCGGAGCCTCGCTGTCGTCCGGAGGGCGTTCGCGCGTCGGAATCAGGCCGCGCCTCCACTCCGTCCGAGCCACTCGTGCGTCGCAGGAGCGTGGACGGAAATTCCCCGTCGGGCGCTGCGTCCCAGGCCGGCTTCCTTCGATCGCCGGTGTCCCAGGAGAGATCAGTCCGTGAGTTTGCATCCGCTCGTCGACCTCGTGAACGATCGTGACGTCAAGCAGGCCAAGGGCTTCCGGCTTGCGGCGGAGCGATTGAACGGGGCGAGCCTCGAGACCGATTATCAGACCGAGGTTTCCCACGCGCCCCGACGATCGGAGCAGGGACTCGAGTACCTCGGCGTGCGAGTCGGACGCAAGGCCAAGGGCCGACAGCACGGCAAGGACGAGAAGCACCTCGCCGAGGCGATCGGCCGGGCCGCCCGAGCGGAGTCCGGGGCGGAAGGGGAGGGCGGAGTCCTCGACTCCCTGGAGCTGCCCTCGGGCGAGAGCGTTCGGATTCTCGATGCGATCGTACCGATCAGGACGGCGGCGCCCGACAAGGAGCGCGGCGCGGCGGATCCCAACGCGGGCGTCGAGGACGTTCCCCTGCTCGCGCTGATCGGGGAAGATCGGATCGGGGTCTGCGTGATCAAGTACCTCGAGCCGGATTCGAATCGCGCGGGCGCGGGAGACACGCCGCTGCGGCTGATGCTGCAGGGCCTGGCCCATGCGGCGGCGGTCGACGCCAACCGTGAGGCGTTGCGCGAGGAGATCTCGAAGGCCACGGGCCAGCGGACGGGGGAGGAGGCGCCGGCGGTGATCGTCGCGGCGACGCCCCGCTATTGGGAGCTCTGCCGCAAGCGAGAGGCGCAGAAGGGCGCGGCCTGGATCCGCGAGCTCGAGCGACTCTCCCGGGAGGCCGGCGAGTCGATCGGCGTCGAGTTCTTCTTCGTGGCCCTGGAGACCGACTCGGTGCCGGGCTGGGAGTACGACGAGGAGGGGCCCAGGCTCTCGGGGCCGATCGCCTTCGAGAATGCCTGGGAGCCCGGCGCGGGCAAGCTCAAGCCGAAGCCCAGGGCGAAGAAGACGGATCCGGCCGACGAGAGGGTCGAGGCCGATCCGAGCCGTCCCGTCCGCAGCTACTCGATCCGGGACACCTACGAGGCCGGGGACCGGATCGAGCATCCCAAGCTCGGCGAAGGGGTCGTCCAGGCGATCACGGGACGCGGCAAGATCGAGGTGCTCTTCGGCGAGGAGAAGAAGCTCCTCATCCACGAGCGCGGGTAGGTCGGATCGGCATGTCCACGTCGACGTCGAGCCGGCAGGAGCCGGCCTCCCCTTCCGATTCGGGCTTCCTCCGCTTCCAGGGCACCTCCGGCTACATCGCCTCGAGAGCGCTGATCGACGCGGTCAACTGCGCGGTGGCCCTCGAACGACCGCTGCTGGTGAAGGGTGAGCCGGGCACGGGCAAGACCCTGCTCGCGCGCCACGTGGCCGAGGGGCTCGGACTGCCCCTGGAGAGCTGGCACATCAAGTCGACCTCCCGGGCCGACGACGGCCTCTACGTCTACGACACCGTCCAGCGGCTCAACGACGCGCGCTTCGGCGACGGAGACGTGAAGGACATCCGCAGCTACATCCGTCTGGGACCGCTCGGCCGCGTCTTCACGGCCCGGAAGCGACAGGTCCTGCTGATCGACGAGATCGACAAGGCCGATCTGGAGTTCCCCAACGACATCCTTCGCGAGATCGACGAGATGCGCTTCACGGTGATGGAGACCGGGGACGAGGTGGTGGCGAAGGAGCGCCCCCTGGTCATCATCACCTCGAACAACGAGAAGGAGCTGCCCGACGCCTTCCTACGTCGATGCGTCTTCCACTTCATCGACTTTCCCGCCGTCGATCAGATGCGCGAGATCATCGACGTCCATCATCCCCGGGTCGAGAGTCGGCTCCTGGAGCAGGTGCTCGTGAAGTTCTACTGGCTTCGCGATCAGAAGGAGCTTCGGAAGCGCCCCTCGACCTCCGAGCTCATCGACTGGATCACCGCGCTCCTGCGTGCGGGGGCCGACGCGAGCCGGCTCGAGTCGGAGATTCCCTTCATGGGCGCGCTGCTCAAGAACGAGCAGGATACCCGTGCGATCGAGTCGTTCCGGGCGCGGGGGGGCAAGCCGCCCGCGACCTTCGACGAGCTCGGCGGAGCCCGCCGGCGCTAGCTGGAGGCCATCCATGGTCTTCCTCGACTTCTTCTACGCGCTGCGCGAGGCCGGCCTCGGGGTCGCGTTGCAGGAATGGCGAATGCTGCTGACCTGCCTCGAGCGGGGTCTCCACGACTCGCGTCTCGAAGGGTTCTACCACGTCGCACGCGCCTGCCTGGTGAAGAGCGAGAGCGACTTCGACACCTTCGACCAGGTCTTCGCCCGCTATTTCGACGGAATCGAGGGCGCGATCGAGCTCTCGCCGGAGCTCCTGGAGTGGCTCGCCGACCCCAGGCCCTTCGAGGAGCTGACGGACGAGATGCGGGCGGCCCTGGAGCATCTCGACATCGACGAGCTCATGCAACGCTTTCGCGACACGTTGGCGGAGCAGACGGAGCGTCACGACGGCGGCAATCGCTGGGTCGGAACGGGCGGAAGATCCCCCTTCGGCCACGGCGGCGAGCATCCGACCGGCATTCGCGTGGGCGGCCCGGGTGGCGGGCGGACGGCGATGAAGGTGGCCGAGGAGCGCCACTTCCAGGACTACCGCACGGACGTGACGCTCGACGTGCGGAACGTGAAGCTCGCCTTGCGGCGCCTGCGCCAGCTGACGCGCGTCGATGGGCCCGTCGAGCTCGACGTCGACGGCACCATCGACAAGACCTGCCGCGACGGCGGCGAGATCGATCTCGTCTTTCGTCCCAAGCGCAAGAACGACGTCCGACTGCTGCTCCTGATGGACGTCGGCGGGACGATGGATCCGTATTTCGAGCCGGTGAGCCGACTGCTCTCCGCGTTGCACGAGGAGCGCGGCCTCAGGGACTTCAAGGCCTGCTACTTCCACAATTGCGTCTACGAGCGGGTCTTCGAGAGCGCTCGATTGGTCCGGTCCGAGTCCCTTCCCACGGCCGATCTGCTCCGCACCTACGGAGAGCGCTGGAAGCTCATGATCGTGGGCGACGCCGCGATGCACCCCTCGGAGCTCGAATCACCGCGAGGGAACATCGATCCGCGGGCGGAGACCGGAACGACCGGGCTCGAATGGCTGAAGCGCCTCGAGGCCCACTTCGAGCGCTCGGTCTGGCTCAATCCGGATCGCCCGGCGGTGTGGGCCATGGCGAGCACCTGTCGCCGGATTTCGGGGCTCTTCCCGATGTTCCC
>CAYXLY010000166.1:0-9202 GCA_964466005.1 uncultured Spirochaetaceae bacterium
CCACCCCCCGCACCCGAGGCACCGGCACCCCAGACACCCCCGGCACCGCCAGGCTCACCACCGCCGCCACCGCCCTCGTCCTCGTCGTCGTCCTCGTCGGCGGGGCGTGCGGTGCGCAGCCCTCCGAGAGCTCCGGCCCGCGCCGCGTCCGGGGCTGATCCGCAGACGAGCCCGCGCCATGAGCAGGGCCACCCGAGACCGGGCTAGAGCAGGATCTCCTCGGGCGGCAGCCCGGAACGGGCCTCTTCGGCCATTCGCGCGCCGAGCGCAGCGAGCTGCTCGTTCGATCCTCCGAGGGTCATCGCCAGGTGCTTGAGGCGCAGGTAGAAGCGGTGGATCGGGTAGTCGACGTCCGCCCCGATGCCGCCGTGGAGATGCTGAACCGTATGCGAGACGCGGTGTCCGCCCATGCACGCCCACCACTTGGCGACCGCCGCCGCCTTCAGGTCGGCCTGTCCCTGGTCGATGCGCCAGGCGGCCTGCCACATCGTCGATCGCATCGCCTCGACGTCGATGTAGGCGTCGGCCGCTCTCAGGGAGACTCCCTGGAAGCTTCCGATCTCGCGTCCGAACTGCTTGCGCGTGCTCGTGTACTGCGCGGTCTGCTTGAGGGCCTCCTCGGACGCGCCGACCGCGATCGCAGCCAGGGCGACGGCCGCTCGCGGCTCGAGCCAGTCGAAGATCGCCTCGCCTCGGCCGGGCGCGGCCAGCACGTCGTCTCCAGAGACCTGGACCCCGTCGAGCCGCACGACGTATTGCCGCTCGTGGGCCGTCGTCTGCTGACGCTCCAGCGTGATGCCGGCCGCCTGGGGCGAGACGAGGAAGAGGCCGAGTCCATCCTCTCCCGAAGCGGGAACCAGGATCTGGCTCGCGCCGGCCGCGAAGGGAACGCAGATCTTCTCGCCATGGAGGGCGAAGCCGTCCGCGCTCGCCGTCGCCCGCGTCTTCGGATGGCGGGAGAGGGCCGGGTCGCCGATCTCGAACAGAGCCGCGGTGAGGATGCTCTCGCCCGCGACCACCTTCGGAAGGAGGCTCTTCCGGAGGCTCTCGCTCCCGAACTCCTGGATGGGCAGCGCGGTGTAGACGACGGACTCGAGGAGGGGAATCGGGGCCAGGTTGCGGCCCGCCTCCTCGAGCATGAGGCAGAGGGCGAGGAAGCCGAAGCCCTGCCCGCCGAGCTCCTCGGAGACGGGAAGGCCGATCAGGTTGGACTGCGCCAGGGCGGCCCAGAGCTCGGTGTCGAAGCCCGGCCCCTGCTCGTCCGCCTCGACCTCGCGCATGCGCTCGAAGCTCGTGGAGTCGGCCAGGATGTGTCCGGAGAGCTCCTTGGCGGCCTCCTGCTCTTCCGTGAGTTCGAAGTTCATCTCGCGTGTGCTCCCAGGGCTCGGAGCGCTCGGGCGCCCGGCCAGGTCCGGAGGGCGCGAACGCCGGAGCGCTCGAGCCCTTCGAGAGGTTGGAATTCGAAGCGGAGAAGCCCCTCCGCGACTCGGATCTCGCCCTAGCGAGGGACCCGAGGCATGCGAAGACCCGCCATCGAGACGATCTCGCGCTGGATCTCGTTCACGCCGCCGCCGAAGGTGTTGATGGTCGAGACCCGGGCCTCCGCCTCGATCTCTCCGTCGATCTGCGCGGCCGGCGAGCCCGGTCGGAGGATGGCCGCGGCGCCCAGGATCTCCTGGAGCAGCCGGTAGACCTCCAGCACCGACTCCGTGCCGTACACCTTCACCGTCGAGGCATCGGCGGGGTTCACGAAGCCCGTCTCCAGCTGGGCGGCCATTCGCCAGTTGAGCAGCTTCATGGCCTCCATCCGAGCGAAGGCCTCGGCGATGTTGCTCTGGACCCAGGCCGCGTCGATCACCTTG
The DNA here is from genome assembly GCA_964466005.1 of uncultured Spirochaetaceae bacterium. Taxonomy (GTDB): domain Bacteria; phylum Myxococcota_A; class UBA9160; order UBA9160; family UBA4427; genus UBA4427. The sequence goes on from CAYXLY010000166.1 coordinate 1,863, forward strand.
GAGCCGTCGGGCCGCTCCGTCTCCCGGGCCCAGGCGATCACGTCCTCGAGGCGCTTGTAGGCCACCGAGGAGAAGGCGGAGAGCCCGACACGCTCGTGGTTGAGCTGGGTCGTGATCAGCTTCCAGCCGCCGTTGAGTCCGCCCACGATGGCGGAGTCCGGCACCCGGACGTTCTCGTAGTAGCTCATCGCCGTGGCCGAGTCGCCGACGGTATGGATCATCGAGGCGCTGAAGCCCGGCGTATCCGTGGGCACGATGAACATCGTGATGCCCTTGTGCTTGGGGGCCTCTGGATCGGTGCGCGCCGCCAGCCAGATGTAGTCGGCGTCGGTCGCGCCGCTGGTGAACATCTTCGTGCCGTTGATGACCCAGTCGTCGCCGTCCTTGACCGCCGCCGTCTTGAGGCTCGCGAGATCGGTGCCTGCCTCGGGCTCCGAGTATCCGATCGCGAAGTGGATCTGGCCCTGGAGGATCTTCGGCAGGAACTCCGCCTTCTGGTCCTGATTCCCGAAGTCGATGAGGGCGGGGCCGACCGTCGACACGGTCACGAAGGGGAAGGGCGCGCCGGCTCGCCGCTGCTCCTCGAGGAAGATCATCTGCTCGATCATCGTCAGGCCGCCGCCGCCGAACTCCTTCGGCCAGCCCACTCCGAGCCAGCCGTCCTTGCCCATCTGGCGGATCGTCTCGCGATAGGCCTTCCCGCCCTCCGAGCCACGCAGCGCCTGCTTCAGCTCGGGGGTGATCAGCTGCTCGAAGTAACGACGGAGGGTGTGGCGAAGGGTCTTCTGCTCCGGAGTGAGATCGATGTGCATGGAGGCCTCTCGAGAGTGAGGTTCGCGGTCTGGACGCCAGGAAACCCGCACACTATAACCACGGGATCCGGGCAGTGAAACGTGTTCTAACGGAAACGGATCGGGTGGGTCCCGAGGGGGTCGGATGCAGGTCTTCGCGACGATGAGCGAGCGCATGAGCGCCACCGAGGTCGTCGAGCACGCGCGTCGCGTCGAGGCGATGGGATACGACGGTCTCCTCGTCCCCGAAGCGGTCCACGACGGCTTCCTGACGTCGATGGCCGCCCTGACCGCGACCGAGCGCCTGCGGATCACGACCAGCGTGCTCGTCGTCTTTCCGCGCAGCCCGATGATCGTGGCCCACGCCGCCTGGGATCTGCAGGCGCTCTCCGGGGGCCGCTTCGAGCTCGGTCTCGGCACGCAGGTGCGCGGCAACATCGTGGATCGCTTCTCGACGCCCTGGACCTCCCCCGTCCCGCGCATGCGCGAGTACGTGGAGAGCCTGAAGGCGATCTTCCACACCTTCCAGACGGGTGAGAAGCTGCACTACGAGGGCGAGCACTACCGCTTCACGCGTCTCCAGCCCTTCTTCAACCCCGGACCGCTCGAGGTGCCGGCGCCCCCGATCCTCCTCGGGGCGGTCGGTCCGGACATGACGCGCATGGCGGGAGGAGCCGCGGACGGCCTGATGACCCATCCGACCAACAGCTCGGCGAGGTATCTGGCCGACGTGACGCTTCCCCGTCTCGCCGAGGGCGCGGAGCGAAGGGGACGACGCGCTTCGGACTGCCCGATCCTGGCGGCGGGGTTCGTCGCGACCGGTCCGGATGCCGACGCCGTCCGGGAGAAGCGCGAGTGGGTGCGGGAGTACTTCACGTTCCTCTACTCGACGCCGGCCTACTGGCCCTCTCTCGACCACAATGGCTTCGGCGACGTCGGGCGCAGGCTCCACGAGCTGACTCGGGAGGGGCGCTGGGACGACATGAAGGGCCTGATCACCGACGAGATCATCGACACCCTCGTGCCCCAGGGCCCCTATGGCGAGATCGCGGCCATCCTTCGCGACCTCTACTCGCCCGTGGCGGAGCGCATCACCTTTCCCCTGCCCGACGATCCCTCCCTGGACGCCGAGGCCGCTCGGGTGATCGCGGACCTCCAGGCCGACTGAGCCCGTCTCGCCGAACGCGCCCGGCCCTCGCGCTCCGGCTGCCGGCTCCCCGCCCCACGGATCCCGGCCCCGGCCCCGGCCCCGGCCCCGATCTCCGATCCCGGCTCTCGTGCGATCCGCCCGCCTGGCGATCTCGCAGGCTTGAGGAGCGGGAAAACGGGTTCGTACACCATCGCGAATGAAACGTTTCCTTCGAGAGAAACATTCGCGTGTTGAGTCGTTCCATCCCGGTGTCGGACGGATGGGGCGTGAACGGGTGCGTTCCGATGCGCTTTTTGTCGCACAAAGTCACAGAGAAACGCGTAGAGCACGTTATGCTCGCGTCGCCATGACCGAGGACTCCCCGTGGATCAGGACCTGAAACGCATCGCGGCTCGAATTCGAGGATGGCGAGACGAGGCGGGTCTGACGCTGCAGCAGCTCGGGGATCGGTCGGGGGTCTCGGCGAGCACGATCCACAAGATCGAGAACCTGCAGACGGTGCCTACGATCGCGGTGCTTCTCAAGGTCGCCAACGGCCTCAATCGTCGTCCGAGCGAGCTGCTCTCGGACATCGAGATGGAGAGCCGGACGGGACTGCTGCGACGCGCCGAGCGGGCGCACTTCGACTTCGGACCGCGCGCGGGGGTCGAACATCTGGTCCGGATGATCCCGCGGAACCGACTCGATCTCTGGCGCGTGATCCTCCAGCCGGGCGCGGGGGCGGGAGCCGATGGGGTGGCCTGGCAGTTCCAGGGTGAGGTGATCCTCCTCTGTGAAGCGGGGATCGTCGGCTGCGAGGTCGCCGACGCGGCCTATCGGCTCGAGCCCGGTGACACGCTCCACTTCGATACCAGCGTGCCCCATTGCTGGGTCGCCGAGGGCGGCGAGCCGGCGACGTTGACGATCTTCGCCCTGCTTCCGGATCGCCTGCAGGGCGATCTCATGACCCGGATGGCCTCCGTGACCGCGCGGGCGCCGATCGATGGACAGGAGGTCGATCTGCGTCTCTCGCCCCGACCCGCGGCGCGAAGGGCCTCGACGGACATTCCCTCCGACTGATTCCGGTGCGCCCTCGTGCGCCCTCGCGCCGGAGCCCCTTCAGGAATCGGCGTCGGCCAGGTCGCGCAGGACCTTCAGGAAGCCCGGTCCGTAGCGCTCGGCCTTGGCCTCGCCGATGCCGTGTGCGCGCTCGAGATCCGCCTGTCTCGTGGGCTGCAGACGGGCCAGGTCGCGCAGCGAGCGATCGCTCGCGACCACGTAGGGCGGGACGCCCTCGGCCTGCGCCGTCTCGAGACGATGGGCGCGCAGCGCCTCGAATCGCCGGGTCTCGGCGGGATCCAGGGTCTCCTCGACGCGCGCCCCGCCCCGCTTCCGGACGACGAAGGAAGGCGCTGTCGGGCTTCCGGATCCGGCGCCGCGCGTCCCGACGGCCTGCGGCGAGGAGTCGGGCGGAAGCAGCAGCTTCGCCGGTCGCTCTCCGCGCATCACCTCGGCACCCGTGGGCGTGAGAACGACGACCGGCCGATCGCCCCCGTCGAAGTCCACCCAGCCCGCCGTCACGCAGCGACGCAGCAGTCGGGTGAGCCAGCTCTCGCCGTGGTCGGCGAGCACGCCCCACGTGGTCGTTCGATCGAGTCCCGCGCTCGCCAGTCGAGGATCGCTCTGGCCCCTGAGCAGGGCGACCGCCGCGCCGAGCCCGAATCGGCCGTGCACGCGAGCGACTCCCGAGAGCGCCTTGCGGACGAGGAGCGTGACCGCCTCCGGGTCGTGGGACGCGCCTCCCGCGTCTCCCGCGGCGAGCCGGAGGCAGACGTCGCAGCGACCGCAGCCCGCGAGGGTCTCCGCCTCGTCTCCGAAATAACGTAACACCGTATCGTGTCGGCAGCTGCCACCCTCCGCGAAGCGCATCAGCTCGAGGAAGAGACCCCAGCGATGTCGGGCCGCCTCGCCGCCGGCACCCTCCATCGAGCCGTCGCTCTCGATCAGCGCGCGGCGTCGGGAGAGGTCGCCCGGGCCCACGAGCATCTGTCCGATCGCCTGCCGACCGTCGCGCCCGGCGCGGCCGACCTCCTGGTAGTAGGCCTCGACCGAGCCCGGAGGAGCGAGGTGGATCACCGCACGCACGTCGGAGCGGTCGATCCCCATCCCGAAGGCGTTCGTCGCCACGACGATCTCGAGCTCTCCGCTCGCGAAGGCTTCATGGACCGTCTCGCGGTGCTCGGCCGTGAGGCCGGCGTGATAGGTCTCGCAGTGCCAGCCCCGGCCTGCGAGCCGGTCGCGCTCGGTCTCGGTGCTCCTCCTCGTGGGCCCGTATACGATCGCGCAGCCGCGACCCTCGCCGGGGGCCCCGAGCGCCTCCTCGAGCACGGAGTCGACGCGCCGTCGTCGTTCGACGGCGCGCTCGACCTCGGCGACCCGCAGCGACAGGTTCGGCCGCGCGAACCCGCGGACCAGCTGGGTCGTCTCGACGGGCAGCCCCAGGCGCGCCACGATCTCGTCGCGCACGTGAGGCGTGGCCGTCGCCGTGCAGGCGAGAATGCGCGAGTCGCCATGCTCGGCGAGGACCCGGCCGATCTCGAGGTATTCCGGTCGGAAATCGTGGCCCCACTCGCTGATGCAGTGGGCCTCGTCGATCGCGAAGAGCGGACACTCGATCCGGCGCAGGATCTCCCGGAATCGCGCGAAGACGAGGCGCTCCGGAGCGACGTAGATCAGGCGCAGCCGTCCCTGCTCCAGGGCATCGAGTCTCCGGGCCATCTCCGGGCCGTCGAGCGTCGAGGCGAGGAAGCTCGCCTCGATGCCCCGCTGCGCGAGCGCCTCGACCTGGTCTCGCATCAGGGCGATCAGCGGCGAGACGACGACCGTCGTCCCCGGCAGCAGCAGCGCGGGCAGCTGGTAGCAGAGGCTCTTGCCTCCACCGGTGGGCGCGACGAGCAGCAGACGGCGCTCGTCGAGCAGGCCTTCGATCGCCTCGCGCTGTCCCGGGCGGAAGTCCTCGTGGCCCAGGCGGGCGAGGCCCTCTGCGAGGGCGGCCTCGCGGGCCTCGCCGGGTCGATCGAGCCGGCTCTCGCTGTAGCGGCTCTCGCCGAGGCTGCGCGGGTCGTGGAGGTTGGGGTCGGGGCTGCTCGGGGGGCGGTGCATCGGGTCTCGAGGGGTCTCGCGCGGCGGGTCCGGGGGACGCTAGCACGCGTCCTGGGCGTCCCTCGGTCGTGAACCGGCGGCTTCCGGCGGGCGCGGGAATATGCGATGGTGGATCGGTGGAGGCCCGCTACGTCGTCTATGGCCGGCTGGATTCGCGAGAGACCGTCGCGCTCCTGTCCGCGCTCCGGGCCAAGGGGCTGCGGGCCTCGAGGATCGACGAGTCTCCCTCACTCGCGTTCGAGCTGGCCGCGCGAACGGGTCGGGATCGCGGCCCCTATCTCCGGACGCCCGAGGGCTTCGTGCTCGCCGATCTCCACGCGATCCTCGAGTCGATCGAGAGGCTGCACCCGGAGCCGGTCCTGCTGCCGCCGAGGCAGCAGCCCGTGCGACGGGTCTGTGCGCGCATCCTCGAGGCCTGGATCGAGAGCTGGCTGCCGATCTGGCCGGATCGGTCCTGGAGCCCCCTGGAGCGCCTGGGTCGACATCTGGAGGCGTCGCGATTCCTGCTGGGACCGCAGCCCACGCGTCCCGACTGGCTGCTCGCCGCCTGGCTCGAGGTCGATGTGCTCGCCCAGCCTCGGGCGCGATCCCATCTCGAGCGCCATGCGCCCTCTCTGGTCGGTCTGGGCGGCGAGCTGCTCGCCGGGGCCGGAGCCGGGGGCTCGAGCGCGGAGGCCGGGTCCGCCCGGGACGATGCGATCCCGATCTCGCTGCTGCCCGTGCTCGAGGAGGTCGCGAGTGGGTTTCATGCCTATCTGGAGGCGAACCGGCTCGCGCTGACGACGGGCGGGAGCGAGGCGGCTCTCGAGATGCCCTTCGGACGACGACTCTTCCCGGTGCGCTTCGAGAGCGAGGTCCGCCGTCGCGAGATCGGATGCGAGCTGGCAGGGCTGCCCGAGGCCGCGCGCTGCGCGGTGCGCCGCGTGCTCGATCCCGTCGGGGCCCGCCGGGTCTACCTGGCTCCGACGGCACTCGAGCCGATCGATCCCGGAGATCCCCGGAGCCTCTAGCCCTCTAGCCTGCCTCGCCTCGCTCGATCGCGTCGAAGAGGGCGTCTCCGGCGACCGAGCGGGCGACGTCCTCGAGGCGGGGGAACTTCCGGATCGTGTGGCCTCCGTCGACCGTGAGGCATTGGCCCGTGATCCAGCTCGCCTCGTCGCCGGCCAGGAATCGGATGGCCCGCGCGATGTCCTCCGCCTCGCCCGGCTTCCGGATCGGCTGCTCCTCGAGGAAGCGGTCGAGCAGGGGCGCCATCTCGAACATCGAGTCCGTGGCGGCGGTGCGGGTCAGCCCGGGCCGCACGGCGTTGACGCGGACGCCATGCTCCCCGACCTCGTCGGCCGCGACGCGGACGAGCTGATCGCAGGCCGCCTTGCCCGCACAGTAGGCCGACAGGAACGGAGACGAGAGCGTCGAGGCGGTCGACGAGACGAGGACGATCGAGCCTCCTCCGGAAGCCACCATCGCGAGGCCCGCATGCTTGATCAGGAGGAACGCCGGACGAACGTTCTGATCCACCTCGGCACTGAAACGCTCGTCGTCGTAGCCGAGGACCGGGCAGTAGCTGCCGCCGCCCGGCACGCCCACGGCGATGTCGAGCCCGGCCGCGCCTCCTGCGGCCTCGACCGCCGCGCGGACCTGCGCGCCGTCGAGACCGTCGCAGACCTTCGTCTCGAGGAGGAGGGCGGGGTCGCCGAGCGCCTCGCGAAGCCTGCGGTCTGCCTGCTCGAGCTTCCCGGGATCGCGCCCGCAGACCAGGACGTGCGCTCCGTCGGCCAGCAGCGACTCGGCCGTGGCGAGCCCGATGCCGCTGCTGCCGCCGATCACCAGGGCGCGCTTTCCGGCGAGGCTCCGAGGGCCTCCGATCCGGGCGCCGATCCCCGCTCCGGCGTCATGGGACATCTTCGCCTCCTCTCCCGGCCGGAGGGCTCTTCATGGAATCGACTGCGCGCGACCGGCCGCGACCGGGCAGATTCTACCTCCGCTCGGCTCGACGCTACTCCGCGCGACGATGCGCCTCGAGCGAGGCGACGGGTGGGGGCTGCGGAATCTGCGGCCCGAGGCGCACGTCGGGCGCGCCGAGGCGGGCGGCATCGGCCGTCCGGTCGTCCGGCTGGGTCTGGCTCTCCCGCTCGGCCCGCACGCGGGCGTCGTAGTGCTCGATCTCTCGGGCCTTCGTCTCCTCGTCCCAACCGAGGATCGACCCCATGAGGTCCGCCGTCGGACGCGCGGCGACGACTCCGCGGTCGAAGGTCTCG
>CAYXLY010000167.1:0-9181 GCA_964466005.1 uncultured Spirochaetaceae bacterium
CCAGAGGCAGCTCGGCGGGCTCGTCCGAGAAAGGCGCCACGGCCACACGGACCGGACTGCCTTCGACCGCCCCGGCAGCCCAGCAGGCGAGCAGGATCCACGCCATCGTCGCCATGGCCCCCCGGGTGACGGCGCGCGGCCGCCGGCACCGAAGCGCAGCCGTGATGGCTCGTGTCCGGTCCCGATGGACGCCCCCCCACACGCGTCGTCGATCTGCTTCCCTCATGGCTCCTGCACGATCGTGGCTCCGCCCAGCAGGCGGAATCGCTCGTCCTCGACCCGATAGCGGAAGCCTCCGCCCCGATAGCGCCCGTCCCGGTCCACGATCAGGACGGGCTCGTCGGTATAGAGGAGGCCCGCCTCCTCATCATAGGCCACCCACCGCGCCTCGAACTGACGCCCTCCTTCGATCGTCCCGACGACGTGGCCCACGGCGACGAAGCCCTGGGTGGCGAGATTCAGCTGCCCCGTGTCACAACGCATGGAGAAGCCCGTACGACCCGCTCCAGGGGCCACCTCGACGTGGACCTCCTCGAGATCGGCCACCTCCCGATCCGGATAGAAGCGCGCCCTCTCCGCACGCAGGAGGATCTCGTTGGCGCTGCCTTCGCTCGCCACGAACGTCATGCCTCGCAGATGAAGGACCTGACCGAGGTCGCCCTCGAGCCAGCCGAGATCGGGCGGCGCCGCGCGAGCGAGCCCCGCCGCGAGCAGCCCCGCCAGCGAGACGAGCGCGAGCCCACCGCGGAAGCGACGCCTGGCGGGAGCGGCCCGGCCTGCTCGAAGATCCGCCCGCGTCATGTCAGTCGACTCAATCCTCGTGGCCGAAGACCGTGGAGAAGGGCTCGCGGTGAGCGATCCAATGGGCCGGGCGCAGGAGCAGGTAGTCGAGGAGCACGCCCACCGGGTGCAGCGCATAGGCCACGATCCTCACGGGATGCCCGGCATCGGTGGAGTCGTACTCGTCCGCCAGGGCGGGCGTCGAGGAGGCCACGAGGACGGCGAAGAGCACCCCGCTCGCGCCTCTGCGAAGCGGACTCCTCCAGCCTTCCCTCCGGCCCGCCATCCGGCTCGACGGCCGCGGCGGACCGATCGGGCGCTCGCTGGCGCAGCTCGTCGTGCTCATGCTCTCGACCTCCTTCGGGCCTCTTCCCGCCCGATCTCCGGGCCCCGCCTCTCGGCCCGATCTCCCGTTTCCCGCTCGAAGCGGGAGCTTACCGGGTCCGCGCGATGCTCGCGCCAGCCGCTGGATCGAGGCGCACTCGGCTCCCAGGCTCATCGGCGCGCCGAGCGGCTCCCTGGACGCGATCCGGCCGGGAGGACTTCGTCGCGAAGATGCCATTTTGAGAGAAGGTCTCTCGCTGGAAAGACAGTTAAAGCTTCCCGACACGATGTTTCACGGATATCCTCGGGGGCCAACGGTATCTCATGCGGATCCAAGCTCAATTTTCAGGATAAAATCAATCCTCGATCATCGCTTTTCGTCCGATCTATGCGACATTACGCTCGTCCGAGAGCTCGCCGAAGGCCTCGCAGGGGTCATGGAGAATCGTCCCACATGGAAGAGCGCATCCCGACCGGTGCCGAGAAGCTGATCCAATGCCTCGAGCGCGAGGGGGTCGAGTACATCTTCGGCTACTCCGGTGGAGCGGCCATGCCCATCTTCGATGCCCTGGTCGACTCGAAGATCGAGCTGATCCTCGTGCGCCACGAGCAGGGGGCCGCCCACATGGCGGACGGCTACGCGCGGGCCACGGGCAAGCCGGGCGTCGTGCTCGTCACCTCCGGGCCGGGGGCGACCAATACCGTGACGGGATTGCTCACGTCCCACATGGATTCGGTGCCGGTGATCGTGCTCACGGGGCAGACGATCTCCTCGATGCTCGGCAAGGATGGCTTCCAGGAGGCCGACGTCACGGGCATCACCTACGCGGTCGTGAAGCACAGCTACCTCTTGAAGGATCCCGCGGACATCCCGCGCGCCACCCGCGAGGCCTTCTACATCGCGACCACCGGTCGACCGGGCCCGGTCCTGATCGACCTGCCCAAGGACGTGACCCAGGGCCCCTGCGACGCGCCCTTCGTCGACGAGGTGGATCTGCCCGGGTACACCGTGCCCTCGGTCGGCGATCCCGTCGCCATCCAGCAGGCGGCCGAGATCCTCAGCGCCTCGCGACGGCCCGTCCTCTACGTCGGCCATGGCGCCGTGATCTCGGACGCGGGCAAGGCAGTGATCGGACTGGCGGAGAAGCTTCGCGCGCCCATCGTGAACACGCTGCTCGGCAAGGGCGCCGCCGACGAGACCCACCCGCTGCACCTCGGCATGCTGGGCATGCACGGAACGGCCTACGCCAACAAGGCCGTCGACGGCTGCGACTGCATCATGGCGATCGGAGCGCGCTGGGACGACCGCATCACGGGCAAGCTCGACGAGTTCTGCGTCGACGCAGCCAAGATCCACATCGACGTCGACCCGGCCGAGTTCGGCAAGATGGTCCAGCCGGACGTCGCGATCGCGGGCGACGCGCGTCTGGTGGTGGAGGAGCTGATCTCACGCGTCCAGCCCGCCGACACCCGCGAGTGGCTCGACCAGTGCCAGACCTGGCGGACCCGGTATCCGCTCAAGTACGCGAAGCAGGGCGGCCTGCGCGCTCAACACGTGCTCGACCGGCTCCACCACGTCACCGAAGGCAAGGCGATCATCACGACCGACGTCGGCCAGCACCAGATGTGGGCCGCTCAGTTCTGCCTCTCGACGAGCAACCGCCACTGGATCTCGTCGGGCGGCGCCGGAACCATGGGCTTCGGCTTTCCCGCGGCGATCGGCGCACAGCTCGGATGCCCGGGCGAGAAGGTCTGGGCGGTCTGCGGCGATGGCGGATTCCAGATGACGCAGGCGGAGCTCGCCACGGCGGCGATCCACAAGCTTCCGGCGAAATGCCTGATCATCAACAACAACTTCCTGGGCATGGTCCGCCAATGGCAGGAGCTCTTCTTCGAGAACCGGCTCTCGGGCGTCGACCTCGTCGGCAATCCGGACTTCGTGAAGCTGGCGCAGGCCTACGGCATCAAGGCCTGGCGGATCCGGCGCCCCTCCGACGTCGACCGCGTGCTCACCGAGGCCAACGAGTACGACGAGGGGCCCTGCGTGGTGGTGGCCGAAGTGGTCAAGGAAGACAACGTCTTCCCGATGATTCCGGCCGGAGCACCGCTGTCGGGCATGATCGTCGAGAAGCCCAGGGAAAAGATGGCCAAGCCGACGGGGAGCACGTGATGGGCGCCGCTTCGAATCCCGGACCGATCCGCCAGAACGACGGGGACCGCATGCGCGCGCTGAAGCCCGCCGTCGTGAGTCCTTCTCGGGACCTGCATACCATCTCCCTGCTCGTCCGCGACGCGCCGGGCGTGCTCGTGCGGGTCGCCATGGTGTTCTCTCGGCGCGGCTACAACATCGAGAGCCTGGTCGTCAGCCCCGGCGCCCGCCAGGGCTTCTCCCGGATGACCGTGACCTGCTCCGGCGACCCCTCCATCCTGGAGCAGATGATCAAGCAGCTCGCCAAGCTCGTCGACGTCGTCCACGCCATCGATCACACGACGACGGAGCGCTACGAGACGGAGATCGCGCTGATCAAGATCCGGTGTCAGGGAGACGCGCGGCGAGAGGTGCTCGAGATCGCGGAGCATTTCAATGCGAAGGTCGTGGACTACGCGATCGAGAGTCTGATCCTTCGGGTCTACGGGAGCAGTGACAAGCTCGACGCCATGATCAGCCTCTTCGACGAGGATTCGATCTTCGAGCTCGTCCGCTCCGGGAAGATCGTGATGGCGCGTGCCCTCGAGATGACCTGACCCTTCAGCGGGCGACCTCGACCGTGATCATCCGAAGGACCCACTGATAGGCCTGATATTGATGGTCGAGCACCCGGACCGGATCCAGCTCGAGCTCTTCGGCCGTGGCCGCGGCCTCGGGAAATCGGCCCGAGTCGAGGCATTCGACGAGTCGCAGCAGGCCCCCGAGCCACCCTGCGTATTCCGTCAGCGCGTCCTGGAGCTCGTGCCGGAGCGAGAGGCCCTCGATGGCGGCGCTGCGGCCGGTCCCGAGCAGGACGTGAACCAGGGAGAGAATGCCCACGAGAAAGGCCTGCTCACCCGTGTCCTTGGCGTCCGGCTCTTCCCCGATCCGGTCCCGGGTCAGGAGCTCCATCAATCGGGCGCGACTCGCGGCGATCCGGAAGAGCGGGCCCCGGTGCCCCCCCACGGTCCCGATCTGGAAGAGCAGCAGATTCAGCCAGCGGCGGAGCCCCTGCGCCCCGATCATCATCAGGGCCTGGGAGATCGACTCGATCTTCTGGGCGCGCGCGAGCTCGAGGCTGTTAACGAGGCGAAGGAGCCCGTGGGTGAGCTGAGCGTTCGATCCGATCCGTTCGGCGACGGATGAGATCTCGAGGTCGCCATTCGACTCGAGGAGCAGCTCGAGCAGGATCTTCCCGTCCGCGTTGGCCGCCGTCTCTCCCGAGGCCGAGGCCTCGGCACAGCACTGCCCCTCCATCAAGTCGAAGCCAGCCTCCCGGAACGCGACGAAGTCGGCATCGTGATCCACGCCGCGCACCATCACGTCGAGCTGCCGACGCCGAGCGCGCCGCGCGAGCGGCTCCCAGGTCTCCGCCGGTCGACTCCGGGCGTCGATCTCCACCGCATCCGCGAGCTCGAGGAGCTGCTCTCGTGGATCGCGTCGACCGTAGTCGAGGAAGATCAGCCGGGTACCCCGATGACGGTGCAGCGCATGCAGTCGCTGGCTCAGCTTGGGATCGATCTCGTCACAGGGGCCGAGTCCGAGCCAGATCCGGTTCCGAGGCAGCTTCTCCATCGCGTCGCTGAAGAGCATCGGACGGTCGACGCCGATCAGCGCTCGCGCGCCACAGAGCAGCGACTCCCAATCCGCCGTGCTGGCGACGCGAGTGAGCGCCGCGACCGTCTCGTCCTCGAGCGCCGGAGACCCGGTCAGCGAGACGCCCGACCCGTTTCCGAATGCGAGGTCCCAGGCGACCAGACGTCGATCGGCGGCAATGATCGGCCGTCTTCCCAAGAAGATGTCGGATTGCTGAGGCATTTCCCCTCACGACTCCCTCGCGACGGCGTCGTCCCATCCGTCTCGCGATCGGGTCCGCTCTCCCTTATCGACCGGGGCGCTGCCAACTCGAGCCATCTCCGCGGGGCGCCTGCGAAATCGGTTCCGACATCGCCCACTGCCCGGCTCTGGCGAGCCCGTGCCCGCTCAGGCGCCATCGCGCGTGCGGAGCTCGGGGCGGGTGAAGTCCGGAGGGAGATTCAGGATTTCGGAGGGGAAGGAGTCGACCAGGAACTCGACGATGTCGCGGACCGAGAGGATGAAGACCGGCCATCCCCGCTCGTCGGTCACCGGAAGATGACGGAAGCCGCCCACCGACATCATGTTGAGGACCCACGCCAGACGGGCCTCCAGCCCCAGGGACTCCGGCTCGGTCGTCATCACGTCGGCGAGGGGCAGGGTCGCGGGATTTCGTCCGCAATCGATCACCTTCAGCAGGATGTCGCGCTCCGTGAAGATGCCGATGAGATGGGAGCGCAAGCTGCCGTCGGCGGTGATCAGGACGCAGCCCCGATGTCGTTGCTGCATCGCCTGCATCGCGTCCTTCACGGTATCGGATCCACCGAAGACCAGCGGAGGATGGCTCGGGAGCAGCGTCACGGGCTCCTGCAGGAGCGCTGCGTCGAAGGTCCTCTTACGCCTCGAGCCCTCGTCGAAGTAGGCCTCGTCCCGGTTCAGATCATCGTCGAGGACGTCGGTTCGGGTCGTCATGATGGCTTCCTCTGACCGGAGTCGTCGGTCGTGGATCGCGAGATGGCGGGCTCTCGGATCACGCGGCCCGGAGCCTCCCTATCATGTCATGCCCGACTCCGACCGGAAAGCCGGAAACGCCCGTCCCGTTCCTCATTGGCTCGCTGCCCTCCCCCGGAGGCGGATCGAGAGGTCTCGACGGGCTCGAGATCCGCATCAGACGGTATCGACCGTTCCCAAAAGCCCGCACGAAGGCCTCATCCTTCCCTTGAATCGCGAAGATGTGTCGCCCGTCACCGAACGGGATCCCCTTCGTGTCCATATTCGATCGGGGCGAGTCGTGGAGAGCACGGGCCGCGGGCACGATCCGCCGGGAGGGAAGCATGCGACGAGAGCAGATCTTCGCGAAGACGGCCCTCAGCCGATCCGGTCGGTTCCGACCCGACGGGCTGGCCTGGATGACGCGCGCTCAGAGGCTCGCCACGGTCCTCGGTGCGACGATCGGCCTGCTGGGCGGCTGAGGACGGATCACATCGCCTTCGGCACCTTCGGCGGCGGTTCGGGACCGGCGCCGCCCGATGCTTCGCGTCAGTGCCGCTCTCGTTCGTGCAGGTTCATTTGCACATGGACGCGCCAGAGATGTCTGCGCAGCGACTCGCGAAACGAAGGGTCGGGAGGCGGGAGCTCGGAGGCATCGACCTCCTCGCTCGAGAGGAACTCCGCGAAGTCCGCGATGAGGGCAGCCTCGTGCGCCGACTCCATGCTCCCCTGGCCGACCGCTCGCCCTGCCCCACACTCGCCGTGCAGCCATGAAGCGACCTCCCAGGTCGGATCCAGGACAGACAACCCGGCCACTCCGCGCATCGACTCGCCGGGCTTCCACGCGATCCCGAAGCTCTTCGGACCTCGCTTCATCGTGAATCGCCTCCCGTCGCGGGAGAGGCCTCGGCAGCCTCGAAGAAGAGTCGCTTCACGCGATAGAGGCTCGAGCGCACCGCGTCGCTCGAGCGCGTCGTCCGACGGGAGATCTCGGGGATCGACAGATCCTCCAGATGACGCAGGGCGAAGATCTCCGTCTGCCAGTCCGCCAGCTTGTCGAGCCGATGCCCGAGCTGGTCCTGGAAACGGGCGAGATCGAGCTGCTCCTCCGGATCGACCAGCCCGAGCGAGGGGCGAGGCGCCAGCGTCTCTTCACCGGCGCGCTCGATGCGCTCGCTCTGGCTCGCCGCCCGACGGAGGGTGTTGTTCGTCGTGTTCTTGGCGATGCCGTAGATCCACGAGAGCAGCGAGGACTGCCCGCGATAGTTCTCGAACGATCGGAAGACGGCGAGGAAGGTCTCCTGGACGACCTCCTCCGTCTCCGCATGGTTTCGCATCCGTGCGTAGACGAAGTTGTAGATCCGCGGGAAATAGCGATCGTAGAGCTCGGCGAAGTGGGACTCGCTGGCAGCGCGGATGCCCTCGAGAAGCTCCTGGTCGCTTCGCTCTCCGCCTCCGGCCCCACTGCGGCCGTCGCCGTCCGCGCTACGGACTCCGCGGGGCTCTCGATCTCGCCTCTCGTTGGCGGCGTTGGCGGCGTTGGCGGCGTTGGCGGCGTTGGCGGCGTTGGCGGCGTTGCCCGACTCCTCCCGTCCGGCTCCAGGGCTTCTGGACCCGGACCCGGCGAGCCTCGCGGATTCTTCTTCAGAGACGACTTCAGCTTCAGCTTCTTCAGGTACTGCGTCGACGATCTCCTGGACCCGAGTGATCGGATCCGAGAGGGACGCCGTCGCACGAGGCGTGCGGGACACGACGATTCACTCCCCGCGCCGGCCAAGGCGCAGCTGTCGGCTCCCTCCTCCCAGAGACGAACGGGTTGCCCCGTGTCTCTCTGATAAGTGCCCCTCGAGCCGGCTACGTGGCGCCTCCACCCCGATTTTTCCCGAATCTTCTCGCGTGCTGCCTGTCGGGTCTCCAATGCAGCCGATCTGCCGGAGCGTGAGGTCGGACCCGCATGAAGGGGCCGATCACGCTCCGTGCTCGACGCCCTACTGCAGCAGCGAGAGCGCCGCCTGACTCGAGACGTTGGCCTGCGCCAGGACCGAGATCCCCGCCTGCTGCAGGACCTGATTGCGCGTCAGCTCCGCCGTCTCAGCGGCGAAGTCGACGTCCCGGATCCGGGAGTCCGCGGCCGAGGTGTTCTCCACTGCGATCGCGATCGATCGGATCGTCGACTCGATGCGATTCTGCGTCGTTCCGAAGGAGGAGCGCAGCGATGCGACCGACCCGATCGCGCTGTCGAGCACACCGAGGGCAGCGAGCGCTCCCGTCACCGTGTCGATCGACGCTCCCGAGAGGCCGATCGCCCCGACGCTCGCGTCGACTCCCGAGACCGCGATGCGATCGTCCGCGGTGTTGCCCGTGCCGACCTGGAAGGTGATCGTCGGCGAAGAGAGCAGGATCCGGGTGCCGTTGAACTCGGTCACCGAAGCGAGCCGATCGATCTCGCTCAGGAGCCCCTGGAACTCCTGATTCACGGTGGCGCGCTCGGGCGAGCCCAGAGTGCCGTTGGCGGACTGGATGGCCAGCTCGCGCATGCGGATCAGGATGGAGCTCGTCTCGTCGAGGGCACCCTCCGCGACCTGCAGGAGCGAGATCGCGTCGTTCGCGTTCCTCTGTGCCTGCTGCAGACTGCGGATCTCCGCGCGGAACGACTCCGAGATCGCGAGCCCCGCCGCGTCGTCGGCCGCGCGGCTGATCCGGAGGCCCGAGGAGAGTCGTTGGAGCGACTTCTGGAGCCGATCGGTCGTCCCGACGAGATTGCGCTGCGCATTGATCGAACTGATATTCGTATTGACCCTGAGACCCATGCTCTTCTTCTCCTGCTCTCGCTCGACGCGAGCGCGACCTGGCGCTCCTTCGCGCATTCATCCCTTCCGCCCGCTCATCTGCAAGGCATGTTGCAAGGGAGGTGCCATCCTCTTGCCGGGATCGGGACCTCTCGCAGGCATCCTCGCGAATGGGCTCGTTGTGACCCGAGCCGCGGCTCTCGCAGCTTCGTGCGGAATCTCTCCGCGCTCTTCGCGTCTTCGAGGGCCCGGGATTGCCGGCATCGATCTCTCGCAGACCTTCCGATCTGAAGTCCCGCATTTCAATCTGAAGGAGCCGGACGGTCATTGCTTCCGGTCGCGGCGGCGCCTCTCCGGACGTTCCCCTCGTTGCCGAACGGCTCGCGAGGGCCCCTGGACGCGCTAGGGTCTGGCCGCGCCCGTCACCTTCGAGTCCATCATGTCGAACGAAAGAGCCCCGCGCCCGACGCTCCCGACGGAGCCGCCGGGACGATGGGACTCCCTGCTGAGCCGAGTCCATGAGAGTCCGAGTCAT
>CAYXLY010000168.1:0-9114 GCA_964466005.1 uncultured Spirochaetaceae bacterium
CCCGGTTCGCCTGCACCACCATCGCCATGGCGTTCCAGCGGATGAAGGATCGGATGCGGTGCTCGAGGGCGTGATCTCCGGGGCTCTTCTTCTCGAGCCCCTCGGCGATCGTGTTGATGTAGGCTGTGGTGGCCCGATACGGAAGATGCGCGCCCTTGCGCCGGGCGCGGCGGACGAGACGCCCGACGAGATAGTGGGCTCTCTCGATCCCCTCGCGCTCGAAGACGGAGTCGAGCGCCTCGAGCCACTCGAGCGTCTCCTGGGGATCGGCATCGTGCGACTCTGCCATGAATCCATTTCCTCCCTGCTCGGCGGCTTCGGGCGCGACCGCTTCACCCCCGAGCCGCTTCCGTCCCGAGCCGCTTCCGTCCCGAGCCTTCTGTCCCGAGCCTTCTGTCCTGAACCTTCTGTCCTGAACCTTCTGTCCTGAACCTTCTGCCCTGAACATAGTCGGCATTCGCTCGTCGGTCCCGATCGATCTCCCACCAACCCCGGCTCCTCGGCCGGGCCCGCCGCATTCTTGAGATCCGGCCTCCTCGGCGTCGGCCTCCGAGCAGGCCGTGCCGCGGCGAGACCCTGCAGCTCGGGAAGACGTCCGGGGGAAACGCCGGGGACGCGCCCGTGACGAGCCGCGGACCGAGTCCGTCGGGGCCGAGGGACTACTCCGCGGCCTCGACCTGATCGAAGATCTCCTCCTCGCCCTCGTCCGCTTCGGCCTGGGCTCCTCCCGCCCCCTCCTCGACCGGAGGGCGTGGGCGCCTCGCCCGGTGGTCCTGGCGACGGGCCCTCATGTTCCGCACCTCCCGCTCGAAGACCTCCACGGCGCGACCGAGCGCGATCTCCGGCTCCTCGTCCCGCTCGTGGGCGATCACCTCCCGCCCCTTGGCCTGGCAGCGGATCTTGGCCTCTGCGGCGCCATGCTGGTGATGATTGCTGCCCTCCACGTGGATGACGACGTGGATGAGATCCCGCCGCCCCTCGGCGAGCTTGCGGATCCGGGCCTCTGCCCAGTCCTTTCGTCCCCCGTCCAGGCTCGTCACCACATGCCATTGGATATCCATCAGGTCGCTCCTCCTTTCCGATCTCGAATCCGATCTGGAAGGCCCGGCTCGCCAGCCAGCCCGACCTCGTAGCTCCGGTAGGTCTTCTCGATCGTGGCTCCCATCTTCTCGAGCGCTCCGCGCATCCGGATGTTCTTCTCGAGGATCAGCGACGCCTCTCCGAAGCGATAGCCTTTTGCGAGCCCCACGTCGAAGGTCCTCGCATAGAGAGCAGCCCCCAGCGGGAGCGACTGGAACTCGCGTGCGACACCGAGCATGAAGACGCGCACCCGGTCGATCGACCTCCTTCGGAAGATCCAGTGCCACCAGCCGAAGGGGAAGAGTCGGCCGCGCATCTTCTTGACGGCCTGATTCAGGTCGGGGAAGGTCACGGAGATCGCCGCGGGACGACCGTCCACCTCGGCGACGAAGCAGATGTCGGGGTCCAGGACCTGCTTGAATCCTTCCGCGAGAAAGGCGAACTCCTCGTCGGTCACCCGCACGTGGCCCCAGTTCTGCTCCCAGGCATCGTCGTAGATGTCGTGGAGCAGCGCGACCTCCTCGTCGTAGCGGGACAGATCGAGGGGTCGGATCCTGATCTCGGGATGACGCTTCAGCAGACGCTCCCCGACCCGTCGCATCTTGCGGATTCCGGGCATCTCGGCGTCGACCCGGTACGCATACCAGTCCATCACGCCTCGCAGGCCGAGCTCTTCGTAGATGTCGGGGTAGTAGGCCGCGTTGTATGGATTGGCGACGTAGGGATCGAGATCGAAGCCCTCCACCAGGAGACCGAACTCGTGATTGCTGTTGAAGTTGAAGGGGCCCAGCGCGCGCGTCATTCCCTGCTCGACGAGCCAGTCCCCTGCCGCCTCGAAGAGGGCGCGCGCCACGCTCGAATCGTCGATGAACTCGAAGAAGCCGAAGAAGCCCTCTCCGGGCTCCTCCTTCTGGTGGAGCGCGTCCACCACGGCCGCGATCGTCCCGACGTCGCGGCCCTCCATCGTCGCGACGAAGCATTGGACCCGCGCGACGGAGAAGTAGGGATTCCGGCTCGGGTCGAAGAAGCGCTTCCGCTCCAGATAGAGCGGCGGGACCCAATGGGGCTCGTCCTCGTAGATCGTGAACCAGGTCTTGACGAAGCGGACTGTGTCTCGCGGGAGCGAGATCGGGGTCACCTCGACCGATCCCATCCAGACCTCCGAGCGAATCGGGAAGGCGCCTGCCTCGCCCCGGACGGCTCAGTGTAGATCAGGTCCAACCTCGACGCCCCCGGCGGGCAGGACGCTCTCGCCGGCGCCGAGAAGGGACTCAGCCGAATCGCCCGGTGATGTAGTCCTGGGTCCTCTGCTCCGAGGGGTTCGTGAAGATCTTCTCCGTCTCGCCATGCTCGACGAGCGAGCCGAGATGAAAGAAGGCCGTCTTCTGCGAGACGCGAGCCGCCTGCTGCATCGAGTGCGTGACGATCACGATCGTGAACTGCTCCCTCAGCTCGTCGATCAGCTCCTCCACACGAGCCGTCGCGATCGGGTCGAGGGCCGAGCACGGCTCGTCCATCAGGATCACCTCGGGACTCACTGCGATCGCACGGGCGATGCAGAGCCGTTGCTGCTGGCCGCCGGAGAGGCTCGTGCCGGGCTCGTCGAGGCGGGCCTCGACCTCCTCGAGCAGCCCTGCCTTGCGCAGGCTGCGTCGGACCAGATCGTCGAGAGCGCTCTTGTCCTGGACGCTCCCGTGGATCCGCGGACCGTACGCGACGTTCTCGTAGATCGACTTGGGGAAGGGATTGGGCTTCTGGAAGACCATGCCCACCCGCGCGCGAAGCTTCACGACGTCGAGCTTCGAGTCGTAGATGTCCTCTCCGTCGAGCGTGACGCGTCCCTCCACCCGACATCCCGGCACGACGTCGTTCATCCGGTTCAGACATCGGAGGTAGGTCGACTTGCCGCAGCCCGACGGCCCGATCAGGGCGGTCACCTCGTTCGCCCCGATCTCGAGATCGACCCTCTCGAGCGCCTGCTTCTCGCCGTAGAAGACGTCGAGCCCGCTCGTCTGCATCTTCACTTCCACGCCATCGACCTCGTTGGGAAGGCTCTCTCGAGTGGGATCGATCATCGGATCCCCGCTCAGGTTCGATTCTCGAAGCGGCCCCGCACCCAGACGGCGGCCGCGTTCATGCTCACGAGAAAGGCCAGGAGCACGAGGATCGCCGCCGAGGTCTTCGCCGCAAAGGCTCTCTCCGGCGCTTCCGACCAGAGATAGATCTGGACCGGGAGCACGGTGGACGGGTCCCGGGGGCCCTGGGGCAGATCCACGATGAAGGCGACCATGCCGATCATCAGCAGGGGCGCGGTCTCGCCCAGCGCCCGCGCCATCCCGATGATGGTCCCGGTCAGGATTCCCGGCAATGCCTGTGGGAGCACGTGATGGAGCACGGCCTGCGTGGGCGACGCGCCGACCGCCAGAGCCGCCTCACGGATCGAGGGGGGCACCGCCTGCAGGGCCGACCGACCGGCGATGATGATCGTCGGGAGGGTCATCAGCGCCAGCACCACGCCCCCCACGAGGGGCGCCGACCGCGGCATGCCCAGAAAGTTCAGGAAGACCGCGAGCCCGAGGAGCCCGAAGACGATCGACGGAACCGCGGCGAGATTGTTGATGTTCACCTCGATGAGGTCGGTCAATCGGCTCCGCGGTGCGAACTCTTCCAGGTAGAGGGCCGCGGCGACGCCCACCGGAAAGCTCAGCAGGAGCGTGACGATCAGGGTGAAGAAGGAGCCCCGGATCGCCCCCTGGATCCCAGCGAGCTCGGCCTCGCGGCTGTCGCCCGACGTGAAGAAGCGCGTGTTGAAGCGGCGATGGATCCGTCCCGACTCGTCGAGCCGGGTGAGCCAGGTCATCTCCGCATCCGAGACCTTCCGGTCGCCCTCGACGACCTCCTCGTCGATCAGGCCCTTCAAGAAGAGATCGGCGTCGTCGGAGACCGGCAGCGAGAAGGACCGCGTCGTTCCGATCGCGTCCGGGTTCTCGAGCACGAAGCGCTGCAGCTCGAACTCTGCCCCCACACTGAGCAGCGAGGACAGCGAGCGAACGGCGCGTCTCTGGCGGACCTCCGGAAAGAGCTCGCGCAGCGAGGTCCGCAGGAGCGATGCGTAGTCGGCCCTCCGCAGGTCCTGGCGATCGCGCTCGCCGAAAGGATCGATCACCTCGGCGTCGAGCGTCACCTCGAGCTCGACCTCGTGCTGGGTGAAGGCGGAGGTCGCCTCGTAGGAGATCGAGCCCAGCAGCAGGACGAGCGCCGAGAGCGCGAATCCGATCGCGGCCTGGCCATAGATTCGAAAGCGGCGCTCTGCCCGATAGCGGGACCTCAGCCGTCGATCCATGGCCTCCGAGGGGGTCCGGGCTGCGCCGACGTCCTCACTCATACTGCTCTCGATACCGTCGAACGAGGAAGAGCGCGACCAGATTGAGGGCCAGGGTCACGAAGAAGAGCGTGAGCCCGAGCGCGAAGGCCGCCAGCGTCTTGGCCGAGTCGAACTCCTGATCTCCCACCAGCAGCGTCACGATCTGGACCGTCACCGTCGTCACCGCCTCGAAGGGATTCGCGGTGAGGTTGGCGGCCAGCCCCGCCGCCATGACCACGATCATCGTCTCCCCGATGGCCCGTGAGACCGCCAGCAGGAAGGCCCCCACGATCCCGGGCAGCGCGGCGGGCACCATCACCTTCCGGATCGTCTCCGAATCGGTGGCGCCCATCGCGAGAGATCCCTCGCGCAGCGCGCGCGGCACGGAGTTCAAGGCGTCGTCGGACAGCGACGAGACGAAGGGGATGATCATCACCCCCATCACCAGACCCGCGGCGAGCGCGCTCTCGGACGCCACGTCGAGCCCCAGGGCCTCCCCCACGACCCGAATCCGGGGGCCGAGGATCAGCGCCGCGAAGGATCCCCAGACGACCGTCGGGATGCCCGCGATGATCTCGAGCAGGGGCTTCACCCAGGAGCGCACGCGGGACGAGGCGTAGAAGGAGAGGTGGATCGCGGCCATCAAGCCGACCGGGATCGAGATGATCATCGCGATGCTCGTGATCAGCAGCGTGCCCGCGAAGATGGGCACGGCGCCGAAGGCGCCGGAGGACCCCACCTGGTCGGGCCGGAGCGCCGTCTGGGGGCTCCACTCGGTGCTGAAGAAGAACTCCAGGGGGCTGACGATCCGGAAGAAGCGGAGCGCCTCGAAGAGCAGCGAGAGCACGATCCCCACCGTCGTCAGGATCGCCACCACGGCGCAGGCGAGCAGCGCCAGCCGAAGGGCCTGCTCGACCCGATTGCGGGCGCGAAGATCCGGAGCGATGCGTGCTCGGGCGAGCGCCAGTCCACCGGCTCCGCCGACGGCGAAGAGGGCCGTGACGGCTCCGGCGAGCAGGGTTCGCGCCCGCTCGAGCGAGGCGGCCATCGCCGCGTGGGCTCTCGACGGCCACTCGCCGTCCGACGGGACGATCCCCCTCTGGACCTGCTCGAGGATCGACCGGGCGTCCTGGCCCGGGCCCAGCGCCCCACTCGCCTCCAGCTGGGCGAGCGCCCAGGTTTCGACGAGGGCCTCGCCGAAGATCAGCCACAGGAGCAGGATGAAGAGGGGCGGTAAGGCCGCCCAGACGAGCACGAACTGTCCGTAGTGGCTGGGCAGGGAGTGGAGCACGACCTCGCCGCCCCGGGCGAGCCCCAGAGCGCGCTGGCGACCGAGCAGGAAGCCCGACGCGGCCAGGGCTGGAATCGCGATCCAGAGCGCCTCGATCAAGACCTTCCCCCTGCGCGCCCCTCGTCGGACCGGGACGAGGGATCACCGCACCCTCCCGAGGCTCGCGACCCGGCCAGACTTTGGCGCGTCGCGGCGCTCGCTGCACCCAGGGGCTTGTGACATTTTCGTGACGGAGCCATCGGTCGTGATACCTTCGAGACGGGAGTCGCCTCTGCAAGTACCCGATTCCCCTACATTTCCCTCGGATGCCATGATTTCGACACGGGATCGTCACGCCCGAGGGTTATCCACCGACCGAGTGAGCGAGCCGCCTCCGCAGCGGACCGCTCTGGAGCCGAGCCCGAGCCATGCCGAATCGACAAGCCGATCTCTCCGCCAAGGTGGGCCGGGACGTCCAGAGTCTCCGCACCCGGGCCTTACGCATGGCCGGCCTCGCCGAGGCGATCCTCGACAAGTCCCTGCGGGCCACCTGGAGCCGGGATGCCCGGCTCGCCGAGGAGGTCGTCGGCGATGATCTCGAGATCGACCGGATCGACCTCGAGATCGACCATGCGGTCCTGAACACCCTCGCCCTGCGGGCCCCCGTCGCCTCGGATCTTCGCCAGGTGCTCGCGATCAAGACCATGGCGACCGACCTCGAGCGGGTCGGCGATCTGGCTCGCAACATCGCAGGCTGCGCCCGACGGCTGATCGAGCGGGCTCCCGTCACGCCCCCGCCGATGCTGCGCGTCCTCGCCGACGACAGCCAGCGCGCCCTCGCCCGGGCGATCCAGGCCTTCGCCGACCTCGACTCCCAGCAGGCGCGCGCCGTCCTGTCCGACGACGACTCGATCGACACGACCGAGGACCGGGTGATCCGTCAGGCCATCGGCCAGATCCATGCCGATCCCAGCCTCTCCGAGCAGCAGATCGACCTGATCTTCATCGCCAAGAATCTCGAGCGAGTGGCCGACCACGCGACCAACATCGCGGAAGACGTGGTCCTGGCGGCCGAGTCCCTCAACTTGAAGCATGTGGAGAAGCTTTCCCACTGAGCCGCGCTCGGCCGCGCGCCGGGTCGAGGCAGGAGGTGCGACCGCTGAAATGGCCAAGCGAGTCCTCGTGGTCGACGACGAGCCCGACATTCTGGAGCTGACGCGATTCGCACTGTCCCAGGAGGGCTTCCAGGTGGAGACGGCTGCGACGGGGGACGAAGCCCTGACCAGCATGCGACGATCCCGACCCGATCTCGTCGTGCTGGACCTGATGCTGCCCGACCGGCCCGGGACGGAGATCTGCCGCTGGATCCGGTCGACGGCCGATCTCGCCGCGATCCCCGTCATCATGCTGACCGCACGCTCGGACGAGGTCGATCGGGTGGTGGGCTTCGAGCTCGGCGCCGACGACTACGTGACCAAGCCCTTCTCGCCCCGAGAGCTCTGTCTCCGGGTGAAGGCGGTGCTCCGGCGCGGGGCGACGAGTGAAGAGAGCCACGAGCATCTCCAGCATCACGACCTGATGCTGGACATCGACCGGCATCGCTGTCTCTACCGGGACGAGGAGGTGACGCTGACCGCGAAGGAGTTCGGGCTGCTCGCGGCCCTGATGAGACGGCCGGGCCGCGTCCAGACCCGGGAGCGGCTGCTCGAGGAGGTCTGGGGAGAGGGCATCGCGGTCACCCACAGAACGGTCGATACGCACATGAAGCGGCTCCGGGAGAAGCTCGGCGAGGCCGGCGAGCTCATCGATACCGTGCGGGGCGTCGGCTATCGATTCTGCGAGTAGACTCGGGCCTCCCACGGCCGGCGCTCCGGAGGAGTCGCCCGAAAGGCAATCCTTCAGGTGAAGCGAATCCAGCTCAAGATCTTCCTGCTCCTGCTCGCGCTCGTCGTGGGCGCGACCGGGCTGGCGCTGCTCTGGGCCCCGGCCGCGAGCGACGGATCGACGGCTGGGCCGGTGGTCTTCCTCATCGCGACCGGTGTCGGCGGCGCCGGAGCGCTCCTGCTCTCCCATCGCCTCGCCCACATGGCCCTCGATCCTCTCGGGCAGATCCGCGAGGTGGTCAGCGAGCTCTCCAGCGGAAATCTCGAGCGACGTCTCCACTGGCATCTCGGCGACGAACGCGATGCGGTGGCCGCATCGATCAACCGCATGGCGGACCATCTCGCGCGCCAGATCGACGAGGCCCGTCAGGAGGCCCAGCAGCTCGAGGCCGTGATGGGCTCGATGATCGAGGGCGTGCTCGTGCTCGATCTCGGAGGACGGATCGTGCTCGCCAACCCCGGCTTTCGCGAGCTGCTCGGCGTCTGGGGTCCGATCGAAGGGCGGAGCGTGCTCGAGGTCGTCCGACATGCCGAGATCGACGAGGCGCTCCGGCTCGCCCAGGAGAGCTCGACTCCGATCATCCGGGACATCGAGGTTCGCGGCGGCAAGGATCGCGTGCTCCTGACACATGCCGTCGGCTTTCCGCTGTCGGGGCCTCGCGCGGGCACCGTGGCGGTGTTCCACGACGTGACCGAGGTCCGGCGGGTGGACCGGATCCGGCGGGACTTCATCGCGAACGCCTCTCACGAGCTGAGAACGCCGCTGACCTCGATCCAGGGATTCGCGGAGACCCTGAGCGCATCGAGCCTGTCTCCGGACGAGATGGAGACCTATCTCGGCGTGATCCTGCGCAATGCCCGCCGCATGGCGAATCTGATCGACGACCTGATGGATCTCTCCCGGATCGAGAGCGGCAAGACCGCCGTCGAGCGGGTCCGGGTCGACGTCTGCAAGGTCGCTCGGACTCTTCTCTCGGACATGCAGCCCCGCATGCAGCGCGCCGGACTCACGGCTCGCGTCCTCACGGAGCAGGCCCCGGAGGCCTGGGCCGATCGCAGGGCGGTCGAGCAGGTCCTCGAGAACCTGATCACCAATGCCATCCGCTACACGGACGAGGGCGGCTCGATCTCGATCGAGATCCGGAGCAAGGCCGATCTCCTCGAGGTCGCGGTCGCGGACACGGGAATCGGGATCCCGGAGAAATCCAGGGATCGCATCTTCGAGCGCTTCTACCGGGTGGATGCGGCGCGCTCCCGCGCCGTCGGCTCGACGGGACTCGGCCTCTCCATCACGAAGCACCTCGTGCAGACCATGGGCGGCACGATCCGCGTCGAGAGCGAGATCGGGGTCGGCTCCCGCTTCGTCTTCACCGTACCGCGGGCGCGCGACGAGGAGGACGACACGAGCCCGGGATGAGCCCGGGCTCGCGCTCCGTCCGATCCGCCTGCGAGCGGCTGCTCTGCTCGACGCCTTCCGAGGCTCGACGCCTTCGGAAGCTAGACGCGTTCGAAGTCCA
>CAYXLY010000169.1:0-6191 GCA_964466005.1 uncultured Spirochaetaceae bacterium
TCTTCGGGTCGACCTCCGACAGCGAGGTGATCCTCCATCTCCTCGCGCGCTCCCGCGAGGCCCACATGGAGGATCGCTTCATCGACGCGATCTCGCGGGTGAAGGGCGCCTTCTCGATCCTCCTCCTCACCGACGACGCGCTGATCGCCGCCCGTGATCCCCACGGCTTTCGGCCCCTCTCCATCGGGCGCAAGGACGGAGCCTACGTCCTCTCGAGCGAGACCTGCGCCCTCGACCTGATCGGCGCGACCCACGAGCGCGACGTCGAGCCCGGGGAGGTCGTCGTGATCCGTCGGGGCCGGCTCCGCAGCATCCGGCCCCTCGCCCGGGATGCCCGGGAGCATTTCTGCATCTTCGAGCACATCTACTTCGCCCGGCCGGACTCGAACCTCGTCGGCCACAACGTCTATGCCTACCGCAAGGAGCTCGGCCGGGTGCTCGCGCGGGAGCACGACGTCGCCGCCGACATGGTCTCGCCGGTCCTCGACTCCGGCAGCGCGGCGGCGTTGGGCTATGCGGAGGAGGCCGGGATTCCCTACGAGACGGCCCTGATCCGGAATCACTATGTGAGCCGCAGCTTCATCGAGCCCACCCAGACGATCCGCGACTTCAAGGTCCGCGTGAAGCACAACCCGATCCGCGGCTTCCTCGACGGCAAGCGGATCGTGCTCGTGGACGATTCGATCGTCCGGGGTACGACGCTCGTGAAGATCGTCGGCATGTTGCGGGCCGCCGGGGCTCGCGAGGTGCACGTGCGGATCTCCTCACCGCCTACGATCGGTCCGTGCCACTACGGAATCGACACGCCGAACCGCGAGGAGCTGATTGCCCATCAGTACAGCGTGGAGGAGATCCGGGAGCAGATCGGGGCCGACAGCCTGGGCTACCTCTCGATCGAGGGCCTGCGGGGAACGGCTGCCAAGGAGCTCAAGCGGGGCATCTGTGATGCCTGCTTCTCGGATGATTACCCCATCGAGATCGACCCCACGCAGTCGGCGCCCCAGCTCTCCCTCTTCCGGGCGGTGAAGGAAGACGACACCCCGTTCTGAGCGGCTCCCCGGTCCGCGGTTCCCGCTCCCCGCTCCCCGCTCTCCGCTCTCCGCCCTCCGGCTCCCCCCCGTCCCCCGGTCTCCGGTCGGCGAGGTCGGTCACAGGCGGGCTCCGCGGGCCCTGCGCACGACCGGAGGGGGCGACCTCGACCCGAATCGATTCCGAGAACGTCCCGGCAGCGGCGAATCGCTTGGGATGAGGCGGCGGTCTGCCGATGCAGAGAGGGTCCGCGGAGGCGTCCGGGCGGTCGTGGAGTGACGATGGCCCTGCGCGTCTCCACTCGCATGCCGCTCGAGGGCTCGTCGGCCGCTCGAGAGATCGGGTCCTTCAGCTTGCACCGCGAACGTCTGCACGTCCGATTCGAGTCGCCCGAGGCGCTTCGCAGCGAGTTCGACAAGAACATCGCCAATCGGGGCCTCTTCGTGGCCACCGAAGAGCCCTATGCGGTCCGGCAGCCCGTCGCCGTCGAGATCGAGCTCGTCTATCTCGAAGGAGCGGGCGGCGCCGACTGTCCGGGTGGGGTGATCGAGCTCGAGGGCGAGGTCGTTCACTGCGTTCCGCCGGAGATGGTGTCGAGCGGCGTCGTGCCCGGCGTCGCGCTGCAGCTCGAAGACTCCGCCCAGGCGCTGCGCGAGCGATTCACGCCGCTGCTCGGCAAGCGCGCCGTGCGCGAGGCGGACGCGGATCGCGAGGGAGCCCAGCGACGCAGTGCGCGCCGCAACGCCGTGCGGGTGCCGGTGCGCGTGATGCCCTCGATGAGTCCGCCCTTCGAAGCGACGAGCCGCGACCTGAGCGCGACCGGGATCCTGCTCTCCCTGCGAGAGGACGGACTTCCGATCGACGAAATCGTTCGCATCTGTCTCTGGCATCCGAGCGGCGATCCCTGCGTCGTGATCGATGGCAAGGTGGTGCGCGAGGTGCAGAATCGGCATGGCCGGGTGGCGGCGGTGGCCGTCGCGTTCGATCGGACCCAGGCGGCGGATCCTCGGGTGCGGAGCGTGATCGACGCGCTGCGCGAGGCCGGCCTGCGGAGTCAGCTCGGCGGCATCAGCGGCTCCCTCGCGGATCTCGGTCTCGCGAATCTGCTGCAGATGTTCGGGACCTCGGCGCCACAGGGGACGCTGGTCGTGGAGAGCGACGGCGAGCAGGGCTGCATCGCCTTCGCGGAGGGTCAGCTGCTGGCCGTCGAGCTCGGCGCGCTGTCGGGGCGCGACGCCCTGGTCGCGATGCTCGACTGGGGCGAGGGAAGATTCGAGTTCCAGGCGCGGGCGGACGAGGCGCTGATCGCATCGGCCCCGCGCCAGCCCCTGGCCGGCGCGGTCCTCGACGCGCTGTGCGTCCTCGACGAGCGCGAGCGTGCGGGGGCGGAGACCGCTCCGGTCGAGGCCGACGACACGATCGTCTTCGACCGCGACGGGATGCCCGAGTCGGTCTTCGGAATCGGCTCGACGACGCGCTTCGAGGTCGATCACGAGCAGGAAGACCTCTGCCTCGATCTGCTCGACAAGACCCAGGAGGCGTTGGTCGACCTCGCCCGCTCGGGCATGACGCGAGCCCGCATGGTCGAGGTGATCCCCGAGGCCGAGAACGTGATTCAGGAGGCGCTCGAGGGGCTGGTCGAGCTCGGAGTGCTCCGGCCTCGCTGACGTCGGAGCCAGAGGGCGCCGCCGATCAGCGCGACCCCGAGCCCCAGACCCGCCAGGCCTCTCCAGCTCGCCAGGAAGAGCGACGGGGGCCGGGCTCTCCGCTCGTCGCGGTCGGCCTCGCTCTCGCAATCGGGATCTTCCGGATGATCCACGAGGCCATCCCCGTCGTCGTCCTCCTCGTTCGCGCAGGCCGGCCGCGCCCAGCGCAGGATCTCGCTTCGATACGAGGAGAGGTCCACCCCGAAGGTGCGATCGCCGAAGGCGGAGGTGCCGGGCGGTGCGGTGGCGCTTCCGGAGACGGAGATCATCATGCCGGCGAGCTCCCAGCCCTCCGCCCGCCGCACGAAGATCCCACCCCCCGAGTCACCGGTCGCGGCATGGGCCTCGAAGCGCGTCGCGTCGGGATGCTCCGGGGCGTCGAAGCGCATCGCGAGGGTCCGTGTCAGCCAGGTTCCCTGTGCGACCCAGACTCCGGTGGCGAGGACTCGATTCGTTCCCCATCTCTTCCGGCCCTCGCCCGTCCATCGGAAGCCGACCGCCTCGCCGGTCCGCTCGTCCGACCAGCGCGTGGGCTCTCCGCGACCCCTTCCCCATCCGATCAGCACCACCTCTTCTCCCGGCCGCGGAGGCGTGCGCGCGATCGGGATGAGCGGCATGTCGGGGAGCACAGCCGATCGGTCGAGCTCGAAGAGGAGCGCGTCGGCGAGCGAACCGTCGACGTTCAGCAGGATGTGTCGCGATCGCAGCTCGGGGGTGAAGGTCTCGTCGGAGAGGTGGATCTCGCCCTCGCCCACGTGCTTGGCGGTCAGGGCCCAGCCTCCGCCGAGGTAGATCACGGAGGGACCTTCGTAGCGACGTCGCGTGACGTGCTCCCAGTAGGGGAAGTCCGGCGGAGTGGACTCCGTCGGCTCCGTCTCGGGCGCGGCGAAGACGAGCGCCCGAGCGGGAATGGCGCCGGCGACGAGGATCAGCCAGGTCAGGGCGATCCGGAGGAGCGAGCGGGCCCGCCTGACATGTGCCCGCGGTGTCCGCCGCGAGGGGGCGTCCGGAGAGGAGGCAGGGGTGCCGAATCGGGGACGCGCGACCGAGGTCCGCGCGAGCCCGGTCCATCCCTCTTCACGGGGGCGGGCAGGGGGCGGCAGCGGCGGCAGCGGAGGGTCGGCTCGGAGCGCTAGCTGGGGCTGATCCAGGGGTTGTCTCCGCGTCGGATCAGCGTATCGCGGCCGAAACGCTCGTCGTCCCGGTCGGGATGGTCGAGGTTGTAGTGGAGGCCCCGGCTCTCCTTGCGGGTCGCCGCCGAGCGGATCACGACCTCCGCCACGGTGGCGAGATTGCGCAGCTCGAGCAGCTCCGAGGTGACCCGGAAGTTCCAGTAGTACTCGTTGATCTCCTCCCGCAGCATCTCGACCCGATGGAGCGCGCGGGAGAGGCGCCGATCGCTGCGGACGATGCCCACGTAGTTCCACATGAAGCGGCGGATCTCGTCCCAGTTCTGGGAGATCACGACCGCCTCGTGGATCGGCGTGGCCTCTCCGTGGCGCCATACCGGGACCTCGCCCGGGGCCTCGACCCGTTCGATCCGAGCGATCGATTCCTCGGCGGCGGCATCCGCGAAGACGATGGCCTCGAGCAGCGAGTTCGACGCCAGGCGATTGGCGCCGTGGAGTCCGGTCCAGGCCACCTCGCCCGCCGCGAAGAGGTTCGGCAGGTCGCTCTCGCCCTGCATGTTGGTCCGCACCCCGCCGCAGCAATAGTGGGCCGCGGGCACGACCGGAATCGGCTCGCGCGTGATGTCGATGCCGTATTTCAGGCAGCGCTCGAAGATCATCGGGAAGCGGCCGCGGACGAAAGACGGGTCCTTGCCCGTGATGTCGAGCTCCACGTAATCCTCGCCGGTCCGCTTCAGCTCGTTGTCGATGGCCCGGGCGACGACGTCTCGCGGCGCGAGGTCGCGCATCTCGTGATAGTCGGCCATGAAGGCCGTTCCGTCTCGTCGCCTGAGGATGCCTCCTTCTCCGCGAACCGCCTCCGTGATCAGGAACGACTTCGCCTGCGGGTTGTAGAGGCAGGTGGGATGGAACTGCATGAACTCCATGTTGGCGAGGGTGGCCCCGGCTCGGAAGGCCATCCCCATCCCGTCACCGGAGGCGACGTCGGGATTGCTCGTGTAGAGATAGACCTTGCCCGCTCCGCCCGTGGCGACCATCGTGATGGGCGACTTGAAGACGTGGACCGCGCCGGTGGACTCTTCGAGGACGTAGGCGCCCAGCGCCCGGTTCGTCTCGCTGCGTCCCGCCTTGTAGGAGGTCACGATGTCGATCGCGCAGTGATCCTCGAAGAGCCGGATGCGCGGGTGGGCGCGGGCGCGGGCGAGCAGCGAGCGCTCGATCTCGCGGCCGGTCGCGTCGCGCCGATGGAGGATCCGTCTGCGGGTATGGCCGCCCTCGCGTCCGAGGTCGTAGTCCCCCCGGCCGGGCTCTCGCGGCCGATCGAACTCGACCCCGTTCTTGCGTAGGGCGTCGATGGCCGGTGGGCCGTGCTCGACCACATAGCGGACGACGTGCTCGTGGCAGAGACCGGCGCCCGCGTTCAGCGTGTCCGCGACGTGATCGTCGAAGGAGTCGTCGGGGCCGACGACGGCGGCGATTCCGCCCTGGGCCCAGTCGGTCGCCGAGTCGCTGGCCCTTCGCTTGGTGACGATGGCGACCTCCCCGGCCTCGGCCACGCGCAGGGCGTAGTGGAGCCCGGCCAGGCCCGATCCGATCACGAGGAAGTCGAAGGCGAGCGTCTCGCCGTCGGTCGCGGACGCGGGGGCATCGGCCTGGGCGATCCGGGATTGCATCATGGCGGTCAGTCGGTCTCCGGCTGGGCTCTCTGCGGGGAGGCGTCCGCGCCGCCTTCCGGCTCCCGGGGAGGTCGGCCAGGCGCGGAGGATGGACGCGCCGCTCGGTCGCTCTCCGCGCTCAGGTCCGGGCCCGGAGCCTCCGATATCGGGGGAATTCTATCGGCCCCTGGATGCTCGTTCCATCGTCGAGCCGGTCACGCCGTCGGTCCCGAGGGGATTGCGGGTCGGCCGCTCGCGGGAGCAGGAGGCGAGTCGACGTGGAGCGGGCAGGACGAAGGCGCATCGGAACGCTCGATCGAGCCGGCTGGCTCGTCGTTGCGGCTCTCCTCGCCGGGCCCGGAGCCGACGCAGCGGCTTCGGGGGCCTCCGTCTATCGCTACATCGACGACGAGGGGGTGATGCATTTCAGCGACAGGCCCGCGGACCCACGCTACCGCCGGGTTCGTCCGTCCCGACAGGAAGGTCCGGTCATCACCCCCCGGCCCGCCACGCGCGGACCGTCCCGTCAGGATTACGATCGCCTGATCGCGCGACTGGGGCGCCGCCATCGGGTCCAGCCGGCGCTGGTGAAGGCCGTGATCGCCGCCGAGTCCAACTTCGAGCCCGAGGCCCTCTCGCGGGTGGGCGCCCAGGGGCTGATGCAGCTCATG
>CAYXLY010000169.1:6201-9113 GCA_964466005.1 uncultured Spirochaetaceae bacterium
GTGGTCGAGAACATCGAGGGAGGCGTGCGCTATCTGCGCGAGATGCTGGATCGCTACGGAGACGTTCATCGGGCCCTGGCCGCCTATAATGCCGGGCCGACGGCAGTCGATCGCTACGGTGGGATTCCCCCTTACCCTGAAACGCAGGCTTACGTCAGGCGGGTCCTCGAGTACTATCGAGGGTATCGGGTCGAGTTCGAAGACGACCCTGCCCCTCGAGAGGGACCCTGAGGCCCTGGCGGCTGCGGGATCCTCCGCCACGCGCCTCGTCCGGGTGCGCCTCGCGTCGAAGCGAGGGACAGGGTTTCCAGAAGGATCCATGCAGCGAGGCGATGACGTGACGGAACCGGGCCAGGAGACCGCGAGCTCCGAGCAGGGAAGGGCGCGAACACCCTTCGCGAGCGCCGCGCAGAGGCCCGAGTCCCCGCTCGCCCCTGAGGTCTTCTGGAACCTGCCCAATACCGTCACGATGCTTCGGATGATCGTCGTCCCCGTGCTGCTCTTCCTTCCGCTCGCCCAGGGGGTCACCGGCAGCCGCTTCATGGGAACGGCCTTCATCGTCGCGGCCCTCTCCGATCTTCTCGATGGCTGGCTGGCGCGGCGCTACAACGGCCGGGACATCACGCGGATCGGCAAGCTGCTCGATCCGCTGGCCGACAAGCTGCTGGTCTCGACGGCGCTCATCATGCTCCTGGCGATCGGCCGCATCCCCCTCTGGGGAGCAGGCATGGTCGTGGTCATCGTGGGGAGGGAGCTGGCCGTGACCGGGCTGCGCGGGATCGCCTCGTCCCAGGGCCACGTGGTCGCGGCGACCTGGCCGGGCAAGCTCAAGACCCTGGCCCAGAACACGGCGACGGTGGCGCTCCTGCTGCATCACGAGACCTTCGGGCTGCCTGCTCACGGAATCGGGATGACACTTCTCGCCATTGCCACGGTACTCACGTTGTGGTCGGGCTACACCTATTTCTCGGACTATTTCGGAGGACGGCGCCCCGCCTGATCCGGACTCCCTCAATGCGAGCCGAGTCCGATCCCGCACGGGCCCCGTCTCGAAGGGATCGAATCCATGAGCAAGCTGACGGATCTCCGCGACCGGATCGAGTCGCGGGAGGCCCGCATCGGAGTGATCGGGCTGGGCTATGTCGGGCTGCCGCTGGCCGTCGAGCTCGGCCAGGCCGGGTTCCGGGTGACGGGCTTCGACGTCGACGCGGTCAAGGTCCGCGGCCTCGCTCAGGGGCGCTCCTATATCGGCGACGTCGAGTCCAGCGCCGTGGCGGCGCTGCTCGAGCAGGGCCGGCTCGAGGCCACGACCGACTTCGACGGGCTGGCGGAGATGGACATCATCAACATCTGCGTCCCGACGCCGCTGCGCAAGACGCGCGACCCCGACGTCTCCTACATCGCCTCGGCCGTCGAGGAGGTCCGCAAGCATCTCCGGGAAGGACAGCTCGTCATCCTGGGCAGCACGACCTATCCGGGGACGACGCACGAGTTCGTGATCCCGATGCTCGAGGACGCCGGACTCGAGATCGGCAGGGATTTCGGGCTCGCCTTCGCGCCCGAGCGCATCGACCCCGCCAATCGGCAGTTCAAGGTGAAGAACGTGCCCAAGGTCGTGGGCGGCGAGACGCCGCTCTGCACCGAGCTCGCCTGCCAGGTCTTCGGCACCGTCTTCGAGACCACCGTCCCGGTCTCCTCGACCCAGGCGGCCGAGATGGTGAAGCTTCTCGAGAACACGTTCAGGGCGATCAACATCGGTCTCGCCAACGAGATCGCGCTCATGTGCGAGAAGCTCGATCTCGACGTCTGGGAGGTCATCGACGCGGCGGCGACCAAGCCCTATGGGTTCATGAAGTTCACGCCCGGTCCGGGCCTCGGCGGACACTGCATTCCGGTCGACCCCGCTTATCTCTCCTGGAAGATGAAGTCCCTGAACTTCCCGGCGCGCTTCATCGAGCTCGCCACCGAGGTGAACGGCAGCATGCCGGATCACGTCGTGGACCGGATCGCCGAGCTGCTGAACGAGGATCGGCTCGCCGTGAACGGGGCGCGGATCCTCGTGCTCGGAGTCGCCTACAAGTCGGGCGTCGACGACATGCGCGAGTCGCCCGCCCTCGACGTCGTCGCGACCCTGCTCGCCCGCGGCGCCGAGATCCGATACCACGACCCCTTCGTCGCCGAGTGCGACTTCGCCGGCGCCTCCATGAAGTCGGTCGACCTGACCGACGAGGTCCTGAAGAGCTCGGACCTCGTCGTGGTCCTGACGGATCATCCCGGGGTCGACTACGACCGGGTCGTCCGGGTCGGCCCCCGGGTCTTCGACACCCGCAACGCGACCCGCGACGTCGCCCACGACCGCGAGAAGATCACGAGGCTTTGAAGCTGCGCGGGGCCGGGGCGGGGCGGGGCGCGCGGCCTGTCCTGGCGCAGCGCGCCGCGTGCCGCGTGCCACGTGCCGCGCGGAGCCGAGACGAGGGGCGTGCGGCCGTGCCTCTCCGAATCGGCCCACAGCGGCGCAGTCCAACGGCCGCCTTCCTCTGGTTTCCCCAGGGGCAGCAAGGCGGGTCGGAAACGGCTCGATCAGAGGCCCGGGGCGCCCGGGTGCCCCGGAGTCGGCGCTTGACGACGAGCCGGCCGTCGCTTAAACACTGGATCCCGGCGCGACGCACCAACCGCTGCGGCGGGACCCGAGTGTCCGACCCGGCGAGGACTCGCCGATCGACCCGGCCCGATCGAGCTCATCGAGCCGACCGGGCCGACGGTTCTCTCGAGACGCGAGAGTGCCCCGGATCCCGAGGCGTCGACGCGTGGGGCGGCTGGACAGAACGGATTTCAAGCACGAGTAGCTCAGTTGGTAGAGCATCACGTTGCCAACGTGAGGGTCGCCAGTTCGAATCTGGTCTCGTGCTCCA